>JBOFQC010000946.1:0-3378 GCA_051660725.1 Thermoguttaceae bacterium | reverse complement strand
AAGAAAAACAAGAAGAGTGGGAAAAACGGAAAAAATTCGGCGGTTTTGCGGAAGAACCGGTTTTCGTTCTTAAACTTGCAGAAAAACTCAGGCGGCTTTTCGATTACGAATATCCCGGTGTCAGCGTGAGAATCAATCCGGTTTGGGCAGCGGGCGAGATTCTGTTGGAATTCAAAGGGGATTTCAACAAATATATTACGTCATCAGGCATGCAAAAGCAGGAAGGTATTATTTTCAGGCACCTTCTGCGTTTGATTCTGTTACTTGCGGAATTTTCAGAGTTGACACCGCTTGACGTTGATGCCGAGGAGTGGAAAAACGAACTTGCCGCTCTCGGCGCCGCCTTGCTGGAGTGTTGTAGGAAAGTCGATCCAGCAAGCACAGACGAAACAATACACCGAGCAGCGGAAAGTCAGTAATGGCAGCGGTGTCAATTGTTTACTTTAATCGGATTTGTTACTTCCAGTATTGTTATTGCACCATTTTTCAGTGAAATAAGATATAAAATTTGTATTACTATACCGGGCTCCGGTATAGCGACTTCCTTGTCGAAAGGGATTACACAAAGCAGTCAACGGTTTTTTAACCGATCCGTAAAATTATTGAAAGTGTAATTTTGTGACTGCGTGTTGTATATTTAGCCGTGTCTTAAAATCCTATAACTAATCTCCTGCGATTTTTCTGCATTACCAAGCTGAACGCAAATTTCTTTCGCTTTATACAAATGTTCCAATGAATCAGCTTTATTATCGAGTTTCTCGTTAATATATGAAAGATTCAGGTGATCAATCACCATTTCGTTCAAGTTGCGTAACTCTGTGTGAATTGCGAGCGCTTTATTTTGGTACACCAGCGCTTTTTCCCAGCCGCCGGACGCATTTACAAGTTGATACAGATTTGTATAAACAACCGCTTCCGATTCGCGGTCACATATATCCTGCGTTAAATCAAGCGCAATGTTATACTGCTCGTTTGCGCGGTCGTTATCGTCTCGCGCTTCGTAAATTTTACCCAGTGCGCAATGCACATTAGCTTTCGCTCGTAATCGGTTACGGTTATAATCCAGCAGCTCACTCGTTTCCAGAGCTGAAAGCAACGTTTCTTCGGCTTGTGAAGGCAGCCCTAAATGGACCAATACTTCACCGAGCAATGTCGCGATATCAACCATTCCTTGCGGGTCATCGTTGATAACATAACCGTTGTACGCTTCGAGCAGAAGTTTTTCCGATTCCCTATATTTTTTTTCCTGAAAAATTATTTTACCCAGCGTAAACAACACGTCAGGAAGCGTGTCAGAATCGCCTGCTGTACGAAGCGTTCGGAGCGAATTCGTAATGTATCCTTTTGCTTCGACGAGATTTCCTCGAGCCATTTGTATCAAACCGATTTTGTACAGCATTTGGCCTGCTTCTCTGGAATCAGGTTCAACTAATTCAATGGCGCGTTTTACTATTTTTTGAGCGGCGTCAAAATGGCAGAGCGAAAGCAGCGGGTCAACCATGTCACTGGCATAACTTATGTAAGCGTAAGGTCCAGCTATTTCATAAGCATGTTCAGGAATCCGAATCGCGCAGGTTGGGTCGGGTCTCAAACTACGATGCAAAAGCGATTCATAAGCAATTACTGCACGTCGGTGAAAATCTTGTCGCGACGACGTTGAATCCGTATCGGTATCTTCAGTAATGACTTTACCTAACGGTTTATCAGCGATTCGGTGTCCGTCTGCTCGTGTCCGAATCAAAGCGCGAACAACAGGAATATCAAGCGTCTTTTTAAACGAAGCAAGGTCTAGGTCTGCGACCCGCATCACGATTTCGTCTGAAGTAACTTCGCCTAAAATTGAATATGCGCGAAACAAGTTAATAACTTCGGGACCGAGCGACTTCAGTTTGTTCCACATCAATGTCGAGATAGCGCCGGCGTTTACGTCTTTCGGCAAATCTGCAACTTTGACGTCAGGAAAGTAACGCAGAAGTAATAATGCAGACCGAACCATGTACGGATTGCCTTTATACTGCTTGAATAACGATTCGAAACTCTCTTTTATCGCCGGAGAAAAATCTGGATTGCTATTAACAAAAGCCGCCGTTTCCTCCCAATTCAACGGTTTCAAACCGACGTATTCAGAAGCATTTTTATCCGCTTCACGTTTCGGAATTAGTTTAATATTGGCAATTTTCGTATTTCCCGATTCATCAAACAAGGCGTCTTTCGGTAAAACGGAAAAAACCAATTTGATTTTTGGAGGAAGTTTTTCAATTATTGAGGTCCAATTTTTTGCAGTCCCCTCAGTCATCGGACCTGAACAATCAAAAATTATAACGGCCCTTGCGTTATCTTTAATCAAAGAAGAAAACTGGTTCAGTCTAAATGAAAATTGACCAGCAATATTCTTTTGCGGATCGAATCGACAAATATTGATCAAATTTTGCACATTTGTCAAATTCCCCAGATCAACGCCAATGCCGTCAAAAAAAGTACTCCACTGCCAAAAACGTAAGCCCGGGTTGTCCACTGCGCCGGCAGCAGCACGCACAGCCATGAACGCATCATCCATTAAAAAGCGAAGCGTGGTTTCCAATGATTCGTCGGCAGCGATATCATAGCGCACAACACCGCAATGTAATTCATTCTTGTACAACGTAGAATGAATTATCTGGTCCAGTAATGATGATTTGCCGGAACCTTCCTCGCCGACAATGAAAATTGCTTGACCGTCTGGTTCGGCAAGAAATTTCGCCCAATCTGACAATTCTTCTTTTCTTGCCAGAAAGTATTCAGGTAAGAATTCTTTTTTCATTACTTCTTCTCATTTAAAATTTTAATCTTAATGTCTTTGAATTCGACTTTCATTGGCGGTCCTGTGTGCATTTGCAAAGCAATTATTCCAGATTTAGCCGATTCTTTTTCATGTTTATCGTCAACCCGACACATCAGTTCGCCGTTAATCTTCAGCGTAATAACACTTCCGTCAGCGGTAATTTCGTAATCATTCCATTCATCTGTTTTAACATGTTTTTTCAGTTCGTCAAATCCGCCGAATTCTTTGGATGTAACGGTTCCGTCCGACGCAATTTTGTCGTCGCAGCCACGTTTTACAACGGCACCGCGAGTGTGGTGAAACAAGCAACCTGTCCACTGCATATCCTCATCAATGTCAGCTTGGTAACCGAAAGCGTCCCAATTCGGACGTTTTTCACTTCGGATTTGGACTCCAGAGTTCGCGCCTTTACCAGTGAGTCGGTACTTAAATTTCAAGCAAAAATCGCCGGGCTCCTTTTCCGTCCAATAAATATAATTAGTGTCGCACGGTTTGTCCGGAGTGCTCTCACCGACAATTGATTTATTTTCAACACGCCAAACGCCAGGCTTGCCCTC
>JBOFQC010000945.1:0-3162 GCA_051660725.1 Thermoguttaceae bacterium | reverse complement strand
ACATAAAACAGATACTCGCCGGGTGGCTCGAAGCGTTGCAGCATCAAGTGGCAAAGCGTTAAAAAAGGCGGCTGCTCTTGTTTACAAGATTGCTCGTAATTCAATCGCACGTCGAAAGAATCCCAAACTCCATTCGCCGCGCGGGATGGCACCGTTTACGCATACCGGAAAACTCAAAAAAGGTATTCGGTTTGATGTTTCCGATGATAAACGCACAGCCGTTGTTGGCCCGACGAATAGCGAACTGGGCCGGATCGGTCAAACGCATGAGTTTGGCGGACGGGAAATTCGCACCGCAAAGGAAAAACGTGCCAGAGCTTGCAACTGGCGACTCGTAAAAGGTGGGCATGGACCGGTTGAACTGGGCGGCCCGAAAAAAGTGAAGTTCGTAAAACTTCGGACCGACCGGCAGGTTGCTCGTGCCAAGTGGTTTGCATTTCACGCGCTGACCGCACTTGGCATCGACCAAGTTGAGGCTTCGGAGATTGAAAAAAAGCTGCTTTTGGACCCGGAACAGAAAACGCAAAAAGCTGATAGGGAATACCCTGCCCGCCCGTTCATGGAACCCGCTCTAAAAAAAGCGATGACCTACCAAGAATTTTTGAAGTCATTCGAGGCACGGCAGTCAACCGGTTTTCAGGACTTACCATTTTAACAATTTTTACTGGAGAACAATTTTATGGCTTTGACAATTACTTCCGCTGCAACGGCAGGAAACTCAACAAAAATCACTTACGGTGGTGCCACCGGCTCGGTTACGTTATATCGGGCGTTGGGGAGTGAAACAATCACAAGCGTAAACGACGCAATCGAGGACGGAACTCTTTTCGAGATTTACACTTCGGAAGAGACGGCTGGCAGTTTTTGCGACGAAGGACTTTTACCGGAGACGGCTTACAAGTATTACATCGTCGACGAGCAAGGGAACCAGTTTACAACGGTTACAACCTTGACGGTAATCGACCTGGTGCCGAACAATGAACCAGCGATTTTCACTGTGGCATCAAACGAAACGCTGCAATTCGAGCAGGTTGAACGGTTCGTGCCACTTTCCGGCAACAAGGCGGCAACGATTCTTGTCGTTGAAACCGACGAACCGGTTACGCAAGATACACTTGAGGAATGGTTCGCTGATGACACCGTCGCTGCTGAAATTGTTGCAACGGAACAGGTAGGTAGTCTCAACGGCATGACACCACAGTTGCGGCTATTATTCAGTTTGCTTTATGCCCGCAAAGGCTAGAAATTACAGGCTTTTAACAATTCAAACATTATGGGGACAATAATTTATGGCAAAAATTCCATTAGGTTCAGATGCAAAATTCTTTATCGGTACACGCGAAGTATCCACCGCTCAAAACATTACGTTGAACCTCGAAAAGGGTGAAGCCGATGCATCGACGCGAGGCGCGGGCGGTTGGAAAGAAACGCTTGCTACTAACAAAGATGCAAGTGTAGATATGAGCCTCCTCTGGGACCCGGACGATTCAAGTTTTACGGACATTGCAAACGCATTTTTCAAAAACGATGCGCTCGATTGCAAGTTTCTGGACGGTCCGCTCGCTTCCGGCACCGGGCTTGCAGGCTATTTCGCCGTGTTCAAGTTTGCGCGTGACGAGCAACTTGACGGTGCTTTAATCGTAAACGTAACGCTAAAACCGACTTACGCCGGTAGTGACAAGTCCAAAAAACCTCGCTGGCTGGTTCGAGGCGTGGCGATTTCGTGAGGAATCCGACGTTAGACAATTAGACGTTAGACGTTAGACGTTAGACGTTAGACGTTAGACGTTAGGCTTCAGATGCTTAATCTTTCAACATTTTTAACGCAAACCCTTCAGCTTTCGACTCTTACCTGAAGCCTAGAGTCTGAAGCCTGAAGTCTATAAAAATATATGAAAACTTTCAAAGATAACAAGGGGCGGCAGTACGAAGTAAACATCAACATTGCACAAATCAAGCGGGTAAAAGGAGTTCTGGAGGCGGACCTGCTCGACTTGGACGCGACGTTTTTGCGGCTCATTGCCGACCCGATTTTTTTAGTTGATGTGCTTTACGTCTTATGCAAATCGCAAGCTGATTCCTTTGGTGTCAGCGACGAAGATTTTGGGGAGGCGATGGCGGGTGACACCATTGGGTTGGCGAAAATCGCGCTGGTGGAGGAACTGCGAAATTTTTTCCCGAGCCGCGAGGAGCGGGAGGCGGCGGGGGTCGCGATTCAAAAAGGGATAGAACTCCGCAATGCAATGCGAAAGATGGGGCTCAAAATGCTGGAGACAGCGAACACGGACGAGATTGTGCAAACTCTTGTGAATCAAGTACTTGGCGAACAATCGACGAACTTGCCGGAATCTGCGGAGTCTGCCCCGGAGAACTCACCCTCCGAGAACTAACCGTAATGGCGGAAGGACGGCAGCGGGAATCATGGTGGCACACCGCCTATCTGCTCTCGATGTTACACAATATCAACCGTCCCGCAAAGACTCAGCCGGTCAATCCGATTGAGTATCATCCGATGGAGCAGCAGCGGAAACGCGAAATGGAACTGATGGCGAACCCAATTGGTATAAACATTCTAAAGATTTTTATTCAGGACGATTAAAGTAATGGCAGCTTCAGATATTAAGGCGGGACGTGCTTACATCGAAATCGCAACCGACGACAAAAACCTCAAAAATGGTTTGTCAAAGATGTCCGCCGAGCTTGAGCAGTGGTGTCGCCGGACGACGACGATTGGGATGGGGGCGATTGCCGCTGCGTCAACCGTTGCACTTCCGCTCGGTGCGTCAATGGCGGTGTACGCAAACTTCGAGTCGCAAATGGCGAAGGTTGCCGCCATTACGAAAGCGACTTCCGGTGAAGTGAAAAACCTGCGGGAGCAGGCGAAATTGCTGGGGAAAACGACGTTTTTCAGCGCATCGCAGGTTGCTGATGCCCAAAAGTTCCTCGGTATGGCGGGCTTCAACGCGAAAGATATTGAGGCGGGCTTGCCTTCGGTTTTGAACCTTGCGCTTGCGGGAAATATAGACATTGGACAGGCAGCGGACATCGCGTCGAACATCTCGACACCGTTTGGAATTGCAGCCAAAGATATTCAGCGTGTCACCGACTTACTCGCAACGGCGGCAACTTCGTCAAATACCGACGTTGCGCAAATGGGTGAAG
>JBOFQC010000944.1:0-3625 GCA_051660725.1 Thermoguttaceae bacterium | reverse complement strand
ACTCACTGATTTCCGACATGTCGACTGTGGAACCAACTTTTGATGAGAGTTACGACAGAGTAAAAACACTTCTTCAAAGAAGCGGGGTGGAAATGGATACCAACTGGATGGATGTCGCAGCCAAAAACACAACCAATCAACGTAATTTGGCACAAGCTGTACTAGGTTCTCTTCCCGACATGAAAAAAATCGCTAAAGATGCTACAGAAAACAAGAGGAAATTCAGAGAATCTCTTAGCAGTAAACGTTCATCCTTTGAATGGGGCGGGATTCTCGCTTACCAGGACGCAAAATGGACGTGTTTAACCAAATCTCCGCCTCGTGAAGCTGCCGAATTATATGTTTTACGAGTGACAGTCGATGATGCGGTAGAACCTTTACGAGTTGGAACTGTTTCAGAATCGGGCAATATAACCATGAGTGTCATTGGAACTGCACGACTCCAAGGATTACCCGTTTTTATCAAAAAATAACTTTTTTTCGATGTTTTCCTAGCAGGTAATAATTTAATATTTCTAACTTACTAAATTGCAATGCCGTATTTTGTTCGTATTCGTGGAAAAGCATTTGGCCCATTCGATGAGAACCAATTGCTTGAATTGAAAAATCATGGAAAACTCGGTAAAACTACTGAGGTTTCAGAAAACCGTACCGATTGGACCGCTGCTGAAAAACTGGATTTCCTTTATTCTGATCTGACGAAGAAGGAATCGACTTCAAATTCGAGCGGCGACAAAACCGCCGCTGCCGACACTTATGGTGTCGCTCGCGAACCGCAAGAACCTGCAGACTGGTTTTACAGTACAAATGGAAAAGAAGGGTTCGGACCTGTTACGCCAAAGGCCATAATTCAAATGATTAGAACTGGAACTTTACGGTCTGATTCACTTGTCTGGCAAGATGGGCAAGTCGCCGAACCACTCAGTACTATTACTTTGTTTGCAAAGTATGTCGGTGTGGCATCAAATATTCAACAACCGTTGCAGTCCCCTGCATCGCAGCAATCGGGATTCCAGCCTGGCAATACAGGATTGTTTTGTGCTGCTTGTGGTAATGCGGTGGTTCATACCGCTACTATCTGTCCACGTTGTGGCTCTCCAATTCAAAAGTTGGCGCAGCAACAGTATCAAGGTGCGCAGTTCGCTCCTCATGTTTATCCACAAACTCCTAATGCAGGGTTTTTTGCCGAGTATTTCGATGTGTTGAAAAAAAAATATGCAGACTTTAATGGACGTGCAAGGCGGAGTGAGTACTGGAAATTCACGATTTCTAATGGTGTAATCAGTTTTTGTATACTCTGCCTGCTCCCACTTCTAGGTCTTATGTTTATGTTTTTCGTGGGGATGATATTGAGAGCAATGCAGGTGAGTTATGAAACATTTAATACGATAGTGACAATCATAAATTTGCCAATGTTTATATTTTGGATACTAATAATTGTGATTTTTAACTTGTATATTATTATTCCAACTATTGCTGTTACCGCAAGACGTTTACATGATATCGGACAAAGTGGCTGGTTACAGTTAATAACATTTGTCCCTTTTGGAGGATTGATACTTTTTGTTCTTCTTATCTTGGATAGTAAGCCGGGCGCAAATCAATACGGCCCAAACCCGAAGTATATGTAAATATAAATGCGTCCTGAAAATCGACCGCAATTGAATCATTCATAATTGTCTATTTGATACATGTCAAAAATTAATCACGCAAAGAAACTTTCTTGGAACATAAGTGATCCAGAACAACGACTGGGCATCCGGGCAGGACGATTTACAAACGTCAACACAAAACTATGCGCATTACTTGCCGTGCTTTGTACAGTGGGTGTGTACACCATTCTTTATATGGTACCGGCAAATCCGTATACTCTTATGTTTACGGATCGTGGCGTCACGCCGCCACTTATGGTTCTTCTCTCGCTTTGGACACTTTTTACCTTGGTGTTGAAGTGGTTAAAAATCCGTTTACAACAGCGTGCGCTCAAAATTTCAATCCTGCCTCATCAGCACGATTTTGTCCTCTCGCCAAACACTGTGGATCAGGTTTTGCGGAATTTAAACGAGGCAGTCGAACAACCGAAGCAATTTTTTCTTTTCAATCGGGTTATTGGAGCTTTGTCGAATTTAAAAAATATCGGTATGATATCCGATGTGGGAGACATTCTGCGTTCATATAACGACCAAGACATAGAGTCAATGGAAACATCGTATTCGATTTTGCATGGTTTTTTGTGGGCTATTCCGGTTCTCGGATTTATTGGTACAGTGGAAGGGCTTTCGTCTGCAATCGGTTCGTTTGGGAAAGTCCTCGCTAGTGGTGCAGACGCAAGTGCATTGACCACTTCATTACAAAGTGTTACTGGGGGGCTGGCTACCGCTTTTGAAACCACACTTATCGCACTGATACTTGCTCTGTCACTTCATTTATTGGCAACATTAACGAAAAAAAAGGAAGAAGACCTGCTCATCGCTTGTTCTGATTATTGTAGTCAAAACATCGTCTCTCACCTTCGCATGCCGGGATATCGTAACGAGCAGAATCCAGAGTATTAACATGGTACGTCGCAAAGACCAGAGTCAGATTTCCTTTTTTTCGTTCCAGGATGTGATGATGTCCGTTTGCGGTATCGTTATATTGGTAACATTACTACTTGTTTTGAAGCTTGTGATACACGATTCCACTGCGTCACAAGAAACAACTGAAACCTTTACTGAGCAACAACTTCAAGAGACACGAGCGCAAGTTGAATTGCTCGAAACACAGCGGCGTGAAATTCATGATGAGATTGTCACTCTTTCGCAAGCCAGAGATGCAGGTGGAGGTGTCCCTTGGACACCTGCAAAGGATAAAATTGACACCATGCAAGCTGGTGTTTCAAGAATAGAAAAGGAAATTGATGAGTTGCAACAAAAAATTTCATCAGAAACAAGCCGAACGGAGGAGCTGAAAAAAAATAAGGATGCCGTGATAGTTTTCGAAAAGGAAAAAATCCTTCAGGAACTTAATCAACTTGCTGAATCTCTTGTAAAAACAAATAAGGAATTAACGGTTCTCCTGCCAGACCTGCGTAAAAAGGCTCAGGAAATGGTCACGGAAAATGCGACACTTGATCGTGAATTGGCTTCCAATGTTAAATCTAATAAAATCCAATTTTCCACTAGAAAAAGTACTGACAAAACGCCTTGGATCGTTGTTTATGACACCAAAGGAATCTCCGTTATGACTTTTGCGGAACCTGAACCAAAATTATTCAAAAGTGAAAACGAGTTTCTCTATTGGATTCGAAAAAATAGAAATCCACGAACAGAATATTTTGTCGTGTACTTACGTCCCTCACGTATTAGTACATACGAGACTTTTCTAAAGAATATTCGTTCGCAGGGTTTTGATCTAGGACTTGACTTGATGAGTGAAACGACAGAATTTTCAATTGAACAGAACACTAATGTTCAGTAACTCATTTTTTATATGCGAAGACGACGTTTGCCAGCAACTAGCTTTGATCTTTTCCTTGATGCCGTATGTAATACGTTCGGTGGTATTCTTTTTATTGCGATTCTTGTTGCGGTACAGATACGACAAACGCAAAATCAATCAGAACAAACTTCACCTTGTTCCCCTG
>JBOFQC010000943.1:0-3853 GCA_051660725.1 Thermoguttaceae bacterium | reverse complement strand
TGGCGGCGCGCGTTGTCCAGCGGAGAGACTGAATGGCAAGCGGTATGCCGACTGTTGGTTGGAAAATCTGTTGGTGGCTACATCTGCCGTACAAAACACAAAAAAACCGCCCCTTAATCCAGCATAATCAGAAAAATTCATTTAATTTACAGGAGAAAAAATGCAAATATCATTTGAAAACCAAGTCGCTCTTGTTACTGGTGCCGCACAAGGAATGGGGCTGGCAACCAGTAACGCCTTTGCAAAAGCCGGCGCAACAGTAATTTTATCTGACGTGAATGAAAGGGAAGTGATTGAAGCCTCGGCAAAACTCAAAGCGGATGGATACAAAACATTTGGCGTGCGCTGCGATGTTGCAAAAGAAGACGATGTGAAAAATATGGTGCAGCAAATCGTTCAGCAATTCGGTCGCCTCGATTTTGCATTCAATAATGCCGGTGTCCAATCGCCTGCAAAAAATATTACTGAGTTGACAAGCGACGAATACGACCGAATCATGAATATCAATCTTCGTGGTGTTTGGCTCTGTATGAAGTATGAATTGTTGCAGATGCAAAAACAGCAAAGCGGTGCCATTGTCAACAATTCTTCTCTCGGTGGCTTGGTCGGATTGCCGGGACGTGCCGCTTATCATGCCTCGAAACATGGAGTGCTTGGATTGACAAAAAGTGCAGCATTGGAATTTGCGATACAAAATATACGCATTAACGCAATTTGTCCCGGCACAATTGACACCCCGATGGTACAAGCGATGTTTCGAGCAGGCGATTTATCCCGTGATGACTTAGCGCGGCTACAACCTATCGGGAGACTAGGAACGGCGGAGGAAATTGCTGAAACCGTTCTCTGGCTCTGTAGTCCCGGTGCTGGCTTTATCATCGGACAATCAATTCCGATTGATGGCGGTTATACCATACAATAAGTTTTTTTACAACACTTAGAAACAGGAGAAGAAATGAAACACATTTTCACTTTCTTAAACTTGCTGTTGATGTTTTTTGTCACATCAACACAGCATTTGACGGGAGAAGAAACGGTAAGCGAAAAACGGCAGGCGATACCACCGCCGACGCAAAAATTCGACGAACTGGTGTTTGGAAATGCTGAAAATACCGTGATCCGTTGGCTTGGTGGTGCCGGATTTTTAGTTAATTCGCACGGCACTTACGTTATGATTGATCCGGTCTTGAAAGACTTTGATTTGCCGCTTCTGATTGACGTGCCGGTACTCCCAGATGCTGTTCCGTATCTTGATGCAATTTTCGTAACTCACGATGACAACGATCACTACAGTGTCCCTACATGTAAAGAATTGTCTCGAAAATGCCGCGAGTTTCATTCGACACCACATGTCGCATCGTTAATGAAACAAGAATGTTTTACATCTCACGGACACAAAATCGGCGACGAATTTGATGTTGGCTCGATTAGAGTTACGCTAACACCTGCGAAGCATGACTGGCAAAACCCACTTCCAGATAGAAAACGATATTATCAACTGGAAGACTGTTGCGGTTTTCTGCTAAAAACACCAGATGGCACCATTTGGGCACCCGGCGATTCACGTTTGCTGCCGGAACATTTGACGATGACACCACCGGATGCGATTCTGTTCGACTTTTCGGATAGTTCATGGCATTTTGGACTGGAAAACGCAGTAAAATTGGCAAATACGTACCCGGAGACGCCGCTTTTGCTATGTCATTGGGGAACCATTGATGCTCCTGATATGAAGGAATTTAATGGCGATCCAAAACAACTCGATAATATTGTAACAAATCCAGAGCGTATCCATGTTTTGGCACCTGGCGAACCGTTTCTATTGAAACCATTACAGGATAATAAGAAAGGACTTAAGAACATGAATTCGGTAACTCCTGACAGTATCGTGCGGTTATCCAAAATTACCGTTGATCCTGATAAACTTTCGGAGTATATCGCATTGGCAAAGCGATTCCGTCAGTTACAGTTGCGCGAGGTGCGAGTTTTTTCACGTCAGCAAAGCTGCCAGAAGCACCGCCCCCGCCGTGAGTTACGAAGGGTGCAATCGTTTTGCCGGAAAAGTCGTGTTGCGACAAAAACGTCATTATCGGCGGAGCAATCGTGTACCACCAAACTGGCGAACCGATGAGAATCATGTCGTAATTGTTGAGGTTGATTGCGATTTCTCGCAATTTCGGACGAAAATTTTCCGCAAGTTCTTTTTTCGCTTGATACACGACTGTGTCGTAGTTCGCTGGATACGATTCGACAGTTTTTAACTCAAAAATGTCTCCGCCTACTTGCTTCTGAATTGCCTCCGCAACTCGTTTGGTGTTTCCCGAATGAGAAAAATAGAGTGTCAAAATGCGTTTCATACCGACTCCTGTTTATCAAATTTTATGGACTTGCCACCAATAATTTTACAATTTTATATCCTCTAGTTGCGCTAGTGGAATGGGGGGATAAAAAATTTTCAGAAAAATTCTGTTATTTCTTGTACTTCCGATTGAAATTTACCGCAAAAAGCCTAAAATAGATTAGAGTTGCTCGAATGTCGTTATTCAAGAAATACACAAAAAGAACAAAAAAATGTCAAAGAAAGTCGCCTCCAAACAACCGGAACGCTCGCCATCGCAGGTGCCGCAGTACACGATTCAGAAAGTGTCGGATAACGGATATAACGAAATGACTCGCGACGACAAATTGATGACAACCGTATTTTGCACAATTCCACAATCCATGCCAAGATACGCCGAATCGGCTAATTACACGACTTTAGCGATCAGTTGAACAAGATTAAAATACTTGCCGCCCTCTGCTTCCATCATTTTGATGTCCTCGGCGACAACGGGATGAGAAGCCGTCAGCCATTCGTCCCAAGCCTCTTTGCAGCAGACCATTTCGCGGATGTCCATGATTTCAATGCCTTCTGTCCGCTGCCATAAATTTTTCCACCAATCAAGCGAGTGTAAGGTTCTTTCCATCTCGCTATTCCAATACGGCTGCATTTCATCGGGAACATTTTTCCCAAATTCGTATTTCAAGCCTGGTATAGCGATGGCGACAGTGCCGCTTTTTTTTACAAAAGGAATGAGAGACGGGAGCATTTCCGCCGTATCACCAAAATAATGGTAAGCGTCCACACTGAATAACACGTCAAAATATCCGTTTGCAAAAGGAAACCCTTTGGTCGCATCTATGGAAATCGGAACGACTTTATCACCAATCCCGATAGATTGGAAACGCTCATAGTTTTCAGTCGGCGAAATCCAAAGGTCGGCAGCGTAAACAGTTGCTCTGAATTTTTTCACCAAAAAAAGCGTGGAAAGGCCACATCCACAACCGAGATCAAGGATTCGCATATCTTCATTGATGCTCAGATGCGATGCCAATTCCTCTGACAATCGCATGGTATTTGGCCCCATCATCGTGGCTTTCAAAAACTCAACATTTTTATCATTGGAAATAAACTGGTTTGTGAATGTATTCATGACATCTCCTTTTGAGCGGTTTTGAGCAATCATTGAAAAGCTATTGTACAAAAAAAATGAGTTGACACAATGTCTCAAAATCTTTCATTCACTCGCCGGCGGGAATTTTAAACTATTCCAGTACGCAACTCGTTTGGTGTTTCCTGAATGAGAAAAGTAAAGTGTCAAAATGCGTTTCATATCGCCTCCTGTTTGTCAAATTTTACGAACTTGCCACCAATGATTTTACAATTTTACACAATCTAGTGCTTTGTTAATCTAAAAACTTTGGATACAGTGATTCGAGTTTTATTCTTGCGTTATCTACTGTGAAGTGCCACTGGACACCCTTTTGATCTGCATTACGTGCGTTGGCCCAAGACTCAACCGCCATTCGTAAT
>JBOFQC010000942.1:0-5734 GCA_051660725.1 Thermoguttaceae bacterium | reverse complement strand
TTACTATACCATTTTCCCTAACAACAGACCCATTTAAGAAACTCGCAGTAATTTCAGGGGTCAAACTAAAAGTAAAACTTTTTTTTGATAATATTTCAGCCGTCTCTGGGGAATCTACGTCAAATATCAATCCATGCTGAGCGATATAATTTTGTCTTTTTATCCACCAGCGTCCTTCAGAAAAAAGAACAAACCGAGTTAACTTCGCGACTGTAAAAAACAAAATCAACAGAACAAGAACAATGGTCATTATTCTTAAAACCGTTCTATTCGACAATAAGTATGTAGCGATTTTCATTTTCTCACCTTAATAGCGAAAACCTATAAACAGGTTATATATTACACGAAAATCGAAAAAAAAGGAAGATGCCATGAGTCGAATAATCGCTTACGCAATAGGCTCCCTTTTTGTAAAAGCTCGTCGCCTTGTACACGTTTGCGAGCTTGTTCCGATATGTTTTGAGTTTTTTTAGTTGCCATGCTTGCGTATACGCAAGACTCGAAGGAAATGTATGAAATATTTTTGGGAAATTTACCACCGAAAAGCGGCCCATTCGTCGCCGTTGGGAAGAAGTCAGTCACCCCTTGAAATATAAGGGATTTCGCAAATAGAAGTTATTTCTCGTTCTCAGCCCCGTTCTCTGTAGGAATGTCATCTACGTGCGCTTCGGTGCGCAAAAAAAGATGATTTCCTTCGATTTGGGAGAAAACTGATCGGTTTTCGGGTTCGTCGCGGCCCGTAAAAATTAGGGCGAAACGCTGAAAGCCGCTATTTTCCGGGCTTATGTAAAAATGGGCGATACGGGATTCGAACCTGTGACCTTCTGGGTGTAAAACAGAATCAACCATAACGCGGCGTCAGTGTAAAACACTGCTAAACACTTTAATTTATAGGGTTTCCGTTGTCAAGTACTTATGCCAAAATGCTACAAAATGCTACGAAATACGCTCGTTAGTGACAAATTAGTGACAATTCTTGGCCAATGGCCGTTTTTTTGCCCATATTGAGTAAATTGTTCACGGTCACGGATTTCTGGCCAGGCAAAAAAAGTGATGTCTGTAATAACGTTCATGGTTTTCTAGTTTTATCACAAAAAATCTTTGTGTTGATAATGTTTAGACTGGCGTATTGGGTAACTCTATGTAATTACATTTTCAAAAGCACTGAGACAGAAAAATACGATATTTTAAATTGCTTTTTGCATAAAATAATAAACAGGAGAATTCTATTGTAAAGATTTTGCCAGTTCAAGATTTTCTTCAATTACTTGGCTTATCCAATATGACAAGTCCTTTGATATTGACTTGAAATGCAAAAAAATGTAAAATCAGGGTGGAATTTGCGTAAGAAGTGCAAAAAGCGTGCTAGAATGCAATAAACATACGTCTTCTACTATGCCAAACATCACAAATTCAAAACTTCTGAAATTATGATTATTGAATTCAAAGTTATTTTGTATCGTTCATTTTGCGAAGAGCAAACATTAAGTTTAGTTGCAAGTAATTTAGAAAAAGACAGTCTTAAAGATAACTGTATTGATATTAAATTACCTGGAATGTCAGATTTGTTATTTTTAAAAAGTGTCGCATTGTATGGTGCAAACGCTTCAGGAAAATCAAACTTGCTTCGAGCAATTGTTGAAATTGCTTCATTTGTGAGTCGATCCTTTACTGAAAATATCAATTTACCAACATTTGCATACCCGTTTATGCTTCGAGAGGAAACAGTAGATCAGCCATCAACTTTTGAACTTACCTTTGTTGCGTCAGGAGTTCGTTATCTTTACTCTATTGCACTAACACAAGAACGTGTCATTAAAGAAGCACTGGTGGCCTACCCCAACGGAATACCCCAACGCTGGTATTATAGAACCTGGGATGAAACCCAGAAACAATATCTTTGGAAATTCACGTCTTCATTTAAGAAGGGACGCCAGATTAGCGAGAAAACTCGTCAAAATACAACATTTATCTCAGTTGGTGCTCAATTTAACCATCCGCAATTAAAACCAGTATACGATTGGTTCGCTTCAATGGTGGTTGTTAGAGCAAATTATAATTTGACTCCATTTAATACAGCAGATTACATATACAAATATAATAAAGAACATTCTCGTATAGTGGATTATCTAAAATTTGCTGATACAGGAATAGTTGATTACCGGATTGAGAAAAAAAATATACCTTACAATGAACTCCCTTTAGAAGTACAAAAGTCATGCAACAATAAACAGCAGGTTGTTGAGCGTATCAATCTCATTTTTTTTCACAAAGGCGAAAATGAATCGATTCCATTTACAGAGGATCAGGTATCAGATGGAACCAAAAAGTATTTTGATATTTTAGGTAGTTGGCTTGATGTTTTAAAAAGAGGTGCAATATTGATCGTTGACGAAATAGATTGCAGCTTGCATTCTATTTTAGTGCGTAAACTGCTTCAGCTTTTTCACGATAAAGAAAATAACCCTAACAATGCACAAATTATTTTTACATCTCATGATGCGTACCTTCTGGCAGGCGATACTCTTCGCCGTGATCAAATATGGTTTACCTCAAAAAACAGTCGAGGCGAAACAACACTCTATCCGCTTACCGACTACTCGCCAAGGAAAAATGAAGCATTAATGAAAGGTTATCTTGACGGCAGATATGGTGCAATACCATTTCTAGATCAAGAATTCCTCGAAGGTACAAACAGGAAATAAAGATGAAAGAAAGCAAAAACCGATATGCTCGTAAAAAGCCAAGTAGAACAGGTGAAAGAGTTCTTATTGTCGTTGAAGGAGATTCGGAAAAAAGTTATTTTGAAGCAGTGTGTCGTTTTTTTCAGCTTACAGGTACTACCGTAGTTATTTCTGATAATGCTGATGGTACAGACCCGATCCATCTCCGTGATCATGCTTTAATTCTAAATAAAAAATCAGGGCCATTTGATGAATTGTGGCTGGTTTATGACCTTGAAGCCATTAATAATATTACGAGACGGTCACAAGCTAAAGTAGTTAAGCAAAGTAAAAAATCAAAAGGTATTTGTTTTGCCGAATCAGACCCTTCGTTCGAATTTTGGCTTATCCTTCATTTTGAATATACAAGCAAATCTTTTTCAACACCAGACGAAGTAGAGAAACACCTGTTAGCTAAACATTGGCCAAAGTATTCAAAAGGATGCGTTCCCACTCAGAATATACTTGACAGAATTACCAATCAAGCCTGCGCAAATGCAGTGAAGCTTCGCAAGTACCTTGAGGATTCACAAACCGAAATGCCAAAAACTGATATTGACATGTTAATTAACAGTCTTACACAGAAAAGCCGTGATGCTAAAAAATAATCATTGCTATAAATTAAATTATGCAGTACATACATTAAACAGATGACGCATGACAAAATCGGCGTGCGCAATCACGATCACGGTTTTCTGGCAACACAAGCGGTTATTCTTCTTCAGGTCGTGTTGGCAAATAACCTTCTACAGTTGCGTCGATTGCATCGCTACTAATAATGATTTCATTCAGCATGGGGTTATAACACCAATATTCATCAGCGGCAAAATAGCGTTTGTTATTTGCATTGCTCCTTGATCCGGTAAGCAAGAAATAATTTCGTGTACTACGCTCAACTGTTTTTGTTGAAAACCCAGCAACCGGGTCGTATTTCAGTGGGCTGAATATCGCGTCAAAGATGTAAAAAAAATAAATATCTCTCGATGACTCGGTTAAAAAGTTGTTTTGTATCAATACTGTCAAATAAGTATTGGTAAAAATTCCTCCATCGACAAAATACTTGTCAATAGTTTCTTGAGTCAATACTGGAGAGATGAGCCTTAGTTTAAGGATTACCCGTCCTCGATCAATCTTACCTTCCGGTGTTGGTTCCTTGTTATACGTTAATAACACACCGTGTTTAAAATCATTATTGGTAAAATTGTACTCGTATTGACCAGGAAGAGAATCCAGATTCAACAGTACCAGTAGTTCATCATCAGTAATATAGTCTCGTCGATACTCGTCATTTTGTAATAACATACTGTCAAGCTGGTATCCAAACCCACCTACAAGTAATCCGCTTCCGATTAATTTTGTATCGTCTGATTCGTCGTTTTTTCTCTGTCGGTAAATTGGCATTACACCACAACGTCTGACAATATCAGCTTGATATTCGGTGTCACTTGTACGCTCAACCCTTGCCCATGTCTCGCCGGATGTTTTGATATTTGCATATATACCACTATCCATATTGCCGATTGGGCCTTGCGTAACACCTATTATATAGCTGACACCAGATGTGATTGCATTGACTCGTGTGGATTGGTATGAATTATATTGCTTAACACTACTTTCGGTGGAAGCCTCAAGTGAGATGCACTTACCCAACGTGTCTTCAGGTGCATTGTAATCTCCACTACTTGACGCTGAAACAGAGTATGGAATCGCAACCAACACAAAAGAATAAGCGGGTAAAATAACACCATCCGGTAACGTATCGCAACAATATACTTTTCCGATTGCTCCTGCCCCGGTTGGCACAATCTCCCACTGGCCACGAAAGACCGCCCAAACACGGCTGCCGATTTCCGGCATGTCACCGATTGGGTTATTTATTGAGAGTTCTTCATCTGTTTGTTCGTACCGAGATAGTGATTCATCATAAACCAACCTTTTACCTTTGTTGGCACCAGTAACGACAAACGGTGTAAATCGGGTCATTGTATTTGCCCGGATCGGAGACTGTACCGGAAAAGATTCCAGCTCCATTTGTCCGCGCAGAAAGTCGGCGGAACGTTGAGACAGCAGATATTCCATTTTCACAAAAAATATGGGTTCGGTAAACAAAGCTCGTTTAGATCGGAAGACGCAAACGGCATTCCGGGAACGTACACAGACGGACCGTTTTTTAGCCGCTTTCCTTTTCCATCGAGTCGGACCGGTGAATCGACCTCGACACCATTTATCGTAATTGGCACCAACTTGGTTTTGGTCACTTGCTGGTCACCTTCGCCGGTTGTTTCTTCTTTCAGTTCGTAGCGGCCATTATCGAGAATCGCCATGTTGTGGCCAATGATCGGTTTATTGTCCTTGTCATAACCGTGTATCCGGTTGTCGATGCAGATGTCATACGTGACATCCCAGGCTGGTTTGTATATTTCGCCGGTCAGGTTCGCGGTCACATCTATCCGCTTGCATAAAACGGTATCAGGCGGAAAGCCCCAAAAAATTGTGGAGTTTACGCAGTATTCATGTGAGTCGGCTTTTACACATGGGTTGACATATTCTTTGCGTGAAATAATATACCCGCGTCTGCCTCGGTTAATCTGAAATGGCGGGTCGAACAATTGGCCAGCACTATTTAACACCGGCTTGCCTGCCCAGTCACGAGTTGCCACTTGCTGCACAATCTCAATGTACCGGCGCACGGTGACGCCACCAAAAAAATCTGTCGGACTTGGCGGCAACGCTCCTACAGGTGCTCCGATATGTTCGTAAGTTATTGTGACTTCCCACCAGTTGGTTACGTTCCGGTGTGTGGTCATTGCGGCTTTCAGGTTTGTGGCGACATACCGGTAATCAAGCCAACCGCGATAATTGTATACAGAACCCGGTGGCGGTAAAATGTCATACAGCATCACGTTTTGTACCGACACGTTTGGATCATCGTCCTGGAACGCGATGATTACCTCAATGCTCGATTCTATCCCTTTTGGCGTCACCTTCGCCGCACCTTCGTTGGGGATTAG
>JBOFQC010000941.1:0-3211 GCA_051660725.1 Thermoguttaceae bacterium | reverse complement strand
TGTGTCTCGGTGAAAAATAGAATTTTCGTAACCGTTCACGGTTTTTTAAGGAGTTAGAAGTTAGAAGTTAGGAGTTAGAAATTTCGAATCACCTGCTCACCTGCTCACCTCAATTCTACTGTTCACGGATACAAATTTTCAAATGTTATAGCGATTAGCGCCAGCTTCTTGAGAATGGGATGACTTTCGGGCGATTCGAATCCGTGCTGTCTGTTTTCGCATTCGAAGCGTTTTTTTTGTTGGATAACGTAGGCTCACTTACCGGAATCGGCTCAACAAGTGCGATTTTACGCTCAACTACTGGTGTAACATAAGTTTGTGGTGCTACGAGGTTATCAAGAGGTATCACAGGCGAAATTTTTTCCGCTGTCATGCTTTTACTTGCAACACCAGCTAATTGGCCGACAAATTCGTTGTCAAGCATTCCGTTGCCTAACATTTTGGTGTCAAGTAACTTCCGGTTCTCCGGTGAAAAAGCCGCTGCAACGGTGTCACGGAAAAGTTCAAGGTTCTTTTTTACAAGTTCGCCGACGTCATCGGGCAGAAAAAGTGAAATCTTTTCGATACCGTGAACGAAATATCTTCCACTTTGCGAGTTAATAACTGCATCACAGCTGCGTTTTGACAGTACGACGCAGAAAAACGTTATAATCAAGCAGAAGAAAACACCTTTCACCACTCCGAGTACACCTCCGCACAGTCTGTCGTATTTTTTCAGCCTGATTGCGCTGATGACATTTGATATCAGATTTTGCAGCAACCAAATCGTGATTGTAACCGCTGCAAAAATAATAAGCATTGCCACGACTTTGTTCAAGGGCGGCTCCGCTGTTATGTAAGGCGAAATGACACCATTGAATTTAGATGCGGCAATCCAACTTATTACAAGTGACGCGAGCGAGGCAAGTTGTGCGATCATACCGCGCATAATTCCCCGCAGGAATAATCCGCAAAGTAATACAAGGGCTATGATGTCGAACAATTGTGAATCTGACATTTCGTTTGGTTTTATGCGTCTGGACGACTGCGTATAATCATTTATTCCGGAACCCAGTATATTCTATTTCGACTCTATTTCGATTCCACTTTCAGCAAGGGCAGCTTTAAGTTGTTGCATCTGCTTCTCCGCGCCTGGTGTCACCGTAACACGAAGCAACGGACGCCAGTAACTGTTTTCGCCGGCACTGTCCCATGTTTCCATGAAATCCCAAATTGCCTTGACAAATTGTTCAGCTGTTTCTCGAGATGAAGAGCCGTTAGGTATCTGCCTTTCATTGAATAATCCCGGCTGTTTAACGATTACTATTTTATCCACATCGCATCTGATGTGAACAATTTTTTTCTTTGCAATTGCGGCTTGCGTTGCATTTTTCAGTCCCCAATTTTTCGTAGTGCCGGCTTGTTTCGAGTTCTGGTTTGCTGGTGTGCCGGATGATGTTTGCGGCTGCTCAACCCCACGTGCCGCCTGCTGGAATGTCACTGATGGTACTCCTGTTTCCTGCGTGAGCGTTGCGGTTGGCGACGAATTTGATGAGGCTGCTCCTCCTGATTGATTAGCCGTACTGGGGGCAGTAGCGGTGCCATTCTGATTTGTCGCACAAGCTTGACTTGTCGAGCCAAACTGGTTATCCGTACCTGCTTGGTTGTTTGTTCCAGCTTGATTTGCCGAGCCCGACTGTCTTGTAATTCCAGATTGAGTGTTACCAGACAGCGCGTTACCAGTTTGTGAATCACCTGCTTGTGTGTTGCCGGGGTGCGAATTGTTACCTGGCTGATTTGTGACACCACCAGGAATTGCGGCTTCGGGTTGCGGTGAAGTATTATACAATGAAGCACTGGTATGATTACTGGAATTCCAACCGTCTTCAATGTCACCAGCACTGGCAGCACCGCCTGCACTGCTGCTAAAACCTGTGTTGCCGGGGATGTTGGCTACGGGCATGCTTGAATTACCGGTACCAATTCCAGTACCGCCTCCAGAACCAATGCCTGTACTGGCACTTGTTTCGGCACCGTTAGCTCCACCAGAAAAGCCGCCGCCGTTGCCTACGCCGTTTCCTGAAGGTAGCGGTGTTCCATTTCCTGACGCTATGTTACTCGGCATCATGTTGCTTGACACCGCATTGTTTGATGTCGTGCTTGGTTGAGTTCCGCTTGTGCTGCCGATTCTTCTGTCAACCGGCACGTTTATTCCTGACGAGCCGATTTGCTGCAAGCCACCACTTGAACCAACTTTAAATTGGCGTTTTCGAGAGTTTTTCGCGCCGTATGCTAACGAAGCTTCAATATATGACTCTTGACGAACCCGTCCTATTTCGACTTGTTCTTCCAACCGTTTTTTCAATTCGTCACTTGGTGTATGGTATTCGAGATTCCAATCGTCTTCCACCAGTTCGTAACCGAAGTCGTCTTTCCAGGAACGTAAAGAGCGTCGTGCCGCTTCATAAGCGAAAATACCGGTTGGTCGGACAATAAAAAGCGGATACGGTTCGGTGTCACGCTCGACTTGACCCATTTCGACGTAATACTGTCTTACGGCACGTACTGCCATTTCTATTGGATTATCCGGTTGTTCAGGTGTCAAAAAATCATTTGCGTATAAAACGACACCTTCAGGTTGAACCACAACGCACGCATCCCGGCACTCAATGTAAATTGGACGTCTGAACGTGCCATTTGGGCCGCGATACGGCACAATTGCGTAAGAGCGGCTTTTTTCTTGAGACGCGTCTTGTAATTTTTTAAGCTCTTCTTGTGCTGCCGCTTTGGCTTTTTCTTTGTTTTCCAGCTCTTTTTTCAGCTTATCAAGTTCGTGCGTCGGATTGGCGTTGTTTTCGACGAGAGACTTCATTGATTTCGTGAGGGAATCAACTTCACTCACCAGTTTTTTTATGCTTTGTTCAATATCACCGACTCTTGCTCTCGCTTCGTTGAGCTGTTCAACTGTTTTTTCTTTGGAATTAGTAATTTCGTTAGTAAGCCAAGTGAAATTTTCAGCTTCCTCATTTAATCGACTAAGTAGTTCCGAACTCGTGGCGTCAGGGGTTAATCCGAGTTCTTCCCGAATTTGTTGAGTTACGGTGTCAAAATCGTTTTGCGTAGTACCAGCAGTTGGCGCAACAAATCCGGCAGCGACCGCTTTTTCCCTGATATTTCGGGAAATAACGACCAGCAGTAGGATCAGCACACCCATTGTACAGATTAAAACGGC
>JBOFQC010000940.1:0-6616 GCA_051660725.1 Thermoguttaceae bacterium | reverse complement strand
TACGCCAGTGAGAAGGCAGAACGATTAGGTCAGGTAAAAACGCAGTTTCTCGCAAACATGTCGCACGAGATACGCACACCAATGAACGCCATTGTCGGTATGTCCGGCCTGCTCATGGAAGAAAAAATGACGGAAAAACAGGAAAGTTACGTTTCTGATATCAAGCGTTCTGCTGACACCCTGCTTACGATTATAAACGACCTGCTTGATTTCTCGAAACTCGAAGCCGGTAAAATGGAACTTGTTCCTAAACATTACAATTTCAACGACTTGCTTGAAAATATTTCGAGTACTCTCGGTTTTGTTGCCAGAAAAAAGGGGATCAATTTTAACATCGGTAAAATTGGTGATATACCGGAATATCTTTTTGGCGACGACACGAGACTTAAGCAAGTTCTCTGGAATTTGGTTGGCAACTCAATGAAATTTACAGCTGTCGGAAATGTGACGCTTAACATAATCGACCTCGGAGCTGAGCTGAGATTCGATATCATTGACACCGGCATTGGAATTCGCGAAGAAGATATTTCGAGGCTGTTTCAGGCTTTTTCGCAGGTCGATAAACAGAACACATCGCATGTTAAAGGAACCGGATTAGGACTCAGCATCTGCAAAAATATTGTCGCGCTCATGGAGGGTAGCATTAGCGTTTCAAGCGAATACGGAAAAGGGAGCACATTCACATTTGTGATACCTAAAATCGTTGGAGACGCAAACGCAGTTGAAGTCGAAGTGCATTACATGATGATTTGCGAATCCAGTGCGAAGATTCTTGTCGTCGACGATAATTTGATTAATCTTAATGTGGCAACAGGTATTTTCGGTTCGCTTGGTATTCCAATAACGACATGTGAGTCAGGAAAATCCGCGATTGCACTGTTGCAGGAGAACGATTTTGATATCATATTCATGGACCACATGATGCCAGAAATGAACGGAATTGAAGCGACGAAATTGATTCGCTCAATGGGTTCAAAATTTGAAAAGAAACCGATTATTGCTCTCACAGCAAACGCTGTGCAGGGTGCCAGAGAATTGTTTTTGAGTTCCGGCATGGACGATTTCATTTCCAAGCCGATAAGCAAAATAGAACTTAACAAAATTTTAATTAGGTGGCTTCCACAAGATTCGTTCAAAACTAAACAGCCCGAAGAAGTAATTGCACATGTTAAGAAAAAGAAGAACGATCTTTTGCAGTTATCAATTGAGAAGAATTTACCGGAGCTTGATTTGTCACTTGCTTTGGAACATACCGGCGGAAATTGGGATATTCTGGTGATGGCGTTGAAAATGTTTAATCTGACTATTCCAGATGACTGTAAAAAAATACTTGCACAATTAAAAAACCGCAACTTTGACTCGCTGCAGATGAGCATGCACGGTGTGAAAGGAGCGCTCGCTGGAATTGGTTGTGATAAAGAGGCTTTACAGGCGGCCCTGATTGAGCAGGCGAGCCGTGAAAAGAGCCTGGCGTATTGTAAACAACATTTACCACCATTTCTAAATGATCTGGAAGGTATCACTGCTAAATTGATGAATATTCTTTCGGAATTTGAATTTGGCGATGATTACTGATGTTTTCTAAGGAGTTAGGAGATAGAAGTTAGGAGCAAGACTTCAGATAATTTCGAATCACCTGCTCACCTGCTCACCTGTTCACCTGCTCACCTGTTCACCTAACTCCTGACGTGAACAGCTGACATTAGTTTTTGTCGGAGACAGCATAAAATACAACCCCCCTACCATTGGAAAAGGATGTCTGGTGGAACATAATCCTTTGATGGTATTTCCCAAAGTATCGGCTCGTCAAATGGTTTGAGCTTTCGATCTTTCATCGCTTGAATTGCGATTTCTGTCCCTCGGTACGATATTTTCTCAAAGTCTATGACGTGATATTGTAGCGAACCGAAAATGTTTTCAAAAAAATCTTCTTTAATATTTTGAGACAGTATCCAATATGATAATGAGTAATCGTTGATTGACGACTGCCCATCAATATGAAGTTTTTTTAAATCGCAAACACTTCCAAGCGGTGCTAGTATCGCATGTAGAGCAAATATCTTGTAAATCCAAAGTCCGTCAATTGCTTCCAGCTCTTCCCACAGCGGCGGATTATCAGGATCATTCAGTACCAGTTCTTTTATGTTTGTTGGCGGTACCCCATTATCTTCCAATGTTTTGCGATACACTCTATATGATATCAACTGAGGAGGTACATAATAAGCGTTTTTAATTATGCCGAACTTTTTGCACCCTAATTTCAGTTGACGCAGCGCCGCACTTGCAGCATCTTCTTCCGAGTTTATCTTGAATTTGAATATATCAGGTGGAGCGTAAGCGCTCAAGCATACAACTGGAATTCGTTTGGTCGATTCCCGCAGAATAGCTTCTATATGATCCATTGCATACACATCCTTCTGAAATGTGGGGTGCCAAACAATCGCATCCACTCCACGATAAATCATATTTTCAAATGCCTCTGACTCCAAAGCCTGATCGTTTTTGCAAAAAGCAATTGAAAGCGAAACATCGTGCGAATATGCGCAATCTGTCACTCCTCGAAGAATTGAAATCGTGTTCATCGGAATCGGACACGCCATAATTACACCAATACAATTACTTCGATGTGTGTGTAGCGACTTAGCGGCGTAATTGGGTTTGTATTGGTACTCTACCGCTTTGGTGCGAATCATCTCGTACGTTTCAAACGACGCCTTAGAATTCTCAAGCGTATTGTTAAGCACTCTGGATGCTGTTGCGGGCGACACTCCGCACTTCGCAGCAAACTCACGAATATTCATCTATATTTTCTGATTCAATTTTTTGTAATTCTGGAATAATATTTTATTTTATAAAAATATAATTAATATTTTCGTTTCTGGAACATGTTGCATTGCGACATTTAAAAGAAATTTATTTACATGCCATGAACCAAAGCTACAACCACTATAACCGCTACAAAAGAAGGCGATTCGGCTTAAAGAATACTGCCGCACAAATAGCAGTACTGTAAGATTTATGATTGACGGAAAACCCGGCTCATCCGCCCTGAAAGGCATAGAACCCAACTTAAGGAAAATCACTAGTAATCACAAAATGGTTAAACCTGTAAAAATTTAGTGGTTTGGGAAGAAGTACACAAATTCCTTAAGTTGGACCTATGCCCGTTAGCGACGTAACACGAGTCGCAAATGTAACGCAGCGCAAATCGCGGGTTACCCGGAAGTTGCGATGCGCTACACTTCCGGCTCATGAATCCTTACTGAGTAAGGCTTGTTACTTGCTTTCAACTTTCAGGTCTGCCCAGTATCCGGCTTCCCACGACCAACCGTTCGGGGCGTTTTCGACCTCAAGTTTAATATTCGAACCAGCATACGGTGTCAAGTCGAATTCCAATTCGTACCAGCCATTTTTGCTTACGGTGCCATTGCTGATCAATTCTTTTTTCTGCGGCGAACCGTTTACACGCACAATAAGTTCCCAGTCGCCTGCATGATTTTCGCTTGTGAAATTGCTCGCAAGTGCCGTCAATGTCGTCTTTTTGTCTTTAGGAACACTCACCTCTGTTGACAATACGCACGGGGTGTCACGATCTAATGGATGAGTTATGACTACCTTTTCTTTTCCGCGGTACTCTTCTCGAATGCCGGGCTCCATGTCCAATCCGCAGTTTGATATCGTCCAACCTGGAAAACGATTTGATATCAAGTCTTTCATTTCTCGGAATTCATGGACTTTGATTTTGGCCATTTCTTCTTCTGTGAACTTGCTCCCTTCAATCGGGCCCGGCGCCCAGCTAAGTTCGAGTTTGTTCGGTACTGGCTTTTTGATCGGTATCAAGAATACTTCTTCACCGTTTGAGTCTTTTTCGATTTTGCCACCTTGCCGTTCCAGTGCTTCACGAGTCAATTTTTCGCAGACATCAATCAGCTTCGGAAAGTTATAAGCAGTGTGCGAGAAATACGGTTTTTCATCCAATTTTTCAGTGAATCTGGCAGGCAGTTTGCTGAATCCAAGCGTAGTAAACAAAACGCCAGCCGAGTTTGACGGGTTGCAGTCCGAGTCCTGACCAGCCCGGCACGAAATTATAATCGTTTCGTCAAGATCACCTTTACCGTAAAGCAGTCCGAGCAAAATGTACGCGCCGTTAATTTTTACGTCGATTCCGCCGTTAGAACATTTTTGGTATTCCGGGTCCTTGCGGTATTTTTGTTGGCATTTTTCCCAAGTCGCTTCCCAATTATTCGGGTCGGCTTTGTACCACGCTACAAGGTCACGAACCATTTCGGCGTACTGCGAATCGGCTGGAATACAAGCGAGTCCGGCGTCAATTATCTGAAAAACGTCGTCGGTGAAAAACGCTTCGCAGTACATGCCGCCGACAAATTGACCGCCGTAAACACCGTCACTGTAATTCATTAGACGTCCGAACTTGTTTCCAAGTTCAATCGCAACGTTTGGCATACCCGGAGCAATCAGACCGGAAAAATCTGCTTCGATTTGATAATCAATATCGTTTGGACATTTGTTGAATTCCGGATGACTCGAGTCCGGCGGTGCGATACCACTACGTAAATTTTTACGACCAGCGGCATTAGCACACCAGAGCGGATACCCACTGTTTGCGAAGTCGATTCCGGCCTGTCGGATAGAGGCGTCAAAGCCGTACTCTTCGAGAGTGCGTAGAAAGGTCATTTCGACGTATAAATCGTCTTGTCCAAAAGCGTCGTTTATCATTTCCGGTTTCCAATTCGGCATATCGGCTTCCGGAATAATGGCGTCACCCCACCGGAACTCTGTTGGAGCTCCCCAACAAACGCCGGCTATTTGACCGACCCAACCGGCTTTCATTTTATCACGGTAAACCTTGACCGGCAATTTCCGGTACTCGGTTTGTGCGGCATCAGTTTTCTGCATTAAGAAGACGCTAAAAACAAAGACACAGCATAAGACAGCTTGTGCCGAAATAAAATAATTGGTTTTTGATTTGATTTGTTTCATAAAATTCTCCTCTTGTGTGTAATTATACTGTCGCTCGGTAAAAACTGCATGTATGCTAGTGCTGGGCATGCTAAGGATATTCATTACCAAACATTGAAAAACTCGGGAACAGAGCCGACCGATTTACCCTCGACGGCAGGTCGCGGGAGGCGGAACACTTCACGCGAAGCTACTTATGCCTGAACGGCAAGTTCCCGCCCATGCCGGGCTCCGGTATAATTTGAAAGATTTTGGTCGACGTATAAATCAATTTGACTTTACGCAAAATTCTGTCTGAGTCTGTAATTTTCAATTTTATCATCTTTTTGGATAGAATACAACTTGTCTGAAACAGGTATTCTAGAACAGTGCTACCCAAACAGCGTCTACGAGAACCGAACCGTCATGTTCGAAACAGAGAAAGAAAAAATCGAAGCTTTCTTCGAGACAAAAAAGATTCCGCTTGACATTCGACTGCAAAGAGGAGGTGTCACTGTTCGCTTCTCCGGAAAAAGTTACGTAATAATGTATAAATGGGAAAGTATTGGTCGGCAAGGTTCCACTCAAATGCTTCTGGAAACAGCGGTAAATGGCGGCTTGCAGTTTACACTCACGAGCCCATCATGGCAAAAAATGACAAAAATTTTAGCTGGTGATGACGCCAAAGCAATTTTGGAGTTTAAAAACGACGAGGTTCGTTTGAGTGATCTTTTCGATCTTTCGCAACTAGGAAAATATAAATTGCGTGACGAATTAAGCAGTGATGAAAAGGGGCAAGAGTACCAGCCGCTACTGCAAACGAACAATCTGAAGTTTGTGATCGAATAAGCGATTCTACAATTTGTCGATCACACAAAAATTCAGCTTGCCGGGTTGGGCAGCGAGTGGTGCCAGAGGAATAAAAGTTTACGGCGTGTGGTAGCATCACAACCCAGCATCTTCGAGGTACTTTTTCATGCTGTCCGATTTGGCGGCAATGTCGTATTCCTTGATGGCACCATAAATCTTCTTGTAAGGCTCAAGCAGCTTGGTGTCACACGAATGCAATGCCAAGTCGCAGATGTTTTTTGCCATTACTGTCCGCTGGATTTCGTTCATATCTTTAAACCAGTCTTTAAGTTCCGTCAAAACCGCTTCGTCTTCGGTGTCGCAGTACTGAATCAGAATCCGTGTCAGACGAATTTCGTCCCGCATCGTAGACGGTGTCAGCGATTCTTCGAGTTCCTTCCAGCCCTGCCAGGTTTCGGGACAGTTCGGGTCGCCAGGGTAGCGGTTGTCTATTCGTTGGAAATGCATTAAACGATGTTTTCCTGAAGTCATAGGGCTAGTTTTGGGGATTTCTATTTGTCGCCATGATTTTGGAGTTTTCTTCGTTTTTGATTTCTCTGGAAATATTTCTGGTGGCGTGGAATGCAACCATCTTTGTACAAGCATGGCTTCTTCATTATCTCGTGGAGATACCGAAATATTTTTTTCAAACAAATAACTTGGCATATATGCTTTCGGGGGACACCCTGTGTTGTCCTCGAAGCAATACGCACCAATCTCAAAAGCAAGTGCAAGTTGTTCTTTTTGGCAAAGTTTTTTTTGCCAATAATCTTCAGTGATGTCTTCAAGAGGTGGAACACATATTGAC
>JBOFQC010000939.1:0-2168 GCA_051660725.1 Thermoguttaceae bacterium | reverse complement strand
ACCACCAGCGAGTACTTTGCATTTGCATTGGCCGCAAGTTCCGCCGCCGCCACAAGCACTCGGCACGAAAATACCCTGGTTGGCCAATGTGCCGAGCAGTTTACCGCCGGCGGGTATATTCAGCGTTTTATCTGCGTCGTCGTTAATTTCGATGTGTATATTGCCGGACGGCACCAACAGCTTTTGTGCGACCAGAATAACGCAAACCAACGCAAGAACAATTGCGGGAAAAGCTACAATGCCTGCGATAATTGTATTTGTGTCCATTATAAAAAAAGTTTAGTGAACTTATTAAAGTTGTATTCCTGAGAAACACATGAAACCGAGAGCAATCAGGCCAACGGTGATGAAGGCCAAGCCGAGTCCTTTTAAACCTTTCGGAGGACGGGCGTATTCCAAACGTTCTCGCACACCGGCCAAAAGTACAATTGCGAGTGCCCAGCCGAAACCTGAGAAAGCACCGAAAAGTACGCTGTCTTCGAAATTGTAATCCCGTTCGACCATGAACAACGAACCGCCGAGAATTGCACAGTTCACCGTGATGAGCGGCAGAAAAATTCCCAGTGCGTTGTACAAAGCCGGGAAAAATCTGTCTAAAATCATTTCCAGAATTTGTACCATTGCCGCGATCACCCCAATGAAACAGATCAGCCTTAAAAAACTCAAACTTAGCGAGTCAAGCATCGGATTACCGGTCCACGCCAAGGCTCCTTCTTTTAATAGGTATGTGAAGATGAACCAGTTCATCGGCACTGTAATCGCCTGCACAACTACTACCGCTATTCCGAGTCCGAGCGCTGTGTCAACCTTCTTGGAAAGCGCAAGATAAGTACACATTCCGAGGAAAAACGACAGTGCGAGGTTCTCAACGAATACGCACTTCACAAACATACTTAATATGTGTTCCATTTGAGGATTTTGACTTTTAGGAAATAGGTTTTAAATTTTATATTGGTTAAGAATCAGTTCTCACAAATTCTGAAGTCTACAGTCTGAAGTCTAACGTCACTTTTCGTCACTCATCTTTATCAATCAGTTCGGGCTTCCAGGTTTTCAGCCCCCAGATGAAGAAACCGATAAGGAAAAACGCGCCCGGCGAAAGAACCATGAGACCGTTTCCGGGATACCAGCCCCCTTGGGTAACGCTTTTGAGCACTGGATAACCGAAAAACGTTCCGAAGCCGACGATTTCACGAATCGCTCCAATTGTGAACAACACAACGCTGTAACCCAGTCCGTTTCCAAGTCCGTCCAGAAAACTGTCCCAAACTTTATTCTTGATCGCAAACGCTTCGGTTCGGCCCATGATAATACAGTTCGTGATAATCAAACCAACAAAAACCGAAATCTTACGACTGATCTCCGGCTGGTACGCTTTCAAAAACTCGTCCACGACAATCACCATTGACGCGATAATCGTCATCTGCACAATCATTCGGATGTTGCCCGGTATAATGTTACGGATCATCGAAACGCCAACGTTCGATGCAACTGCAACGAATGTAACCGCAATGCACATCGTCAAGGTTGTGTTCATTGACGTTGTAACAGCAAGGGCCGAACAGATACCGAGCATCTGAATCGCAATCGGATTGTTCGTTATAATCGGGTCCGTTAGTATTTTTAACTGCTTAGTTGAAGACATGGAACAGTGGAAGGTGAGCAGGTGTAAGGTGAGCAGGTGGAGGCGAACAGGTAGCAGGTGAACAGGTGAACGGGTGATTAAAGCGAACTGCCTGAAAGGCTGGTTCTATTTTTCTTCTGTTTTTTCGATGTATGGGCCGAAACCGTTTTGGCCGAGCCAGTATCTAACGGTGTTTGAAACGCCACGACAAGTAAGTGTTGAACCGGCGATTCCGTCAACCTGAAACTGCGATTTGGTTTCGTCACCGGCGTCAACGGCACCAGCCTTTACGACTTCAATTTTTGGCGCAGTTTCGGTTTTTCCAGTGGCGTCAGCGGCGAAAACTTTCTTGCCGATCCAACCGTGCTGCCAATTTGGATTCTCGATTTCACCACCGAGACCGGGCGTTTCACCGTGTTCGTAAAAATCAATCGCACATACAGTGTTCATGTCGGCTTCAAGTGCAATGAAACCACGAACCGTCGACCACAAACCTTTGCCGGTAATCGGGAAAATCGTTCTTTTCACTTCGCCGTTTTCCTTA
>JBOFQC010000938.1:0-2383 GCA_051660725.1 Thermoguttaceae bacterium | reverse complement strand
TTCGATCACTGCGTCGAGTGCTTTATCTTTTTTGGACATGGTTTTGTTCCTGTATATACGACGAAGTTCTGAAGGGGAAACGACTTATTTTACCATTTTTCATCGAAAAAAATAGCGGAGCGTCTGCATAACTTTTTGCCAATTTTCCGCAATTTTCCCGGCGTTTTCGACCTGCCTAAACTTTTTTCGCCGCCCCTCTTGTAACTCGTTTCAGTTTGTGGCAAAATGCCTCTCTCTGTCGGGAATACTACCTACAGTTTCGTCGTATGTGCCCGTTGGTTAGTAATTTCCGGCGAGAGTCGGCAGGCGAAGGAAGAGCGTGTTTAGTGGGCAGGCCAAAAAGCCAGCGGAAAGCTAAGCATTGCGAACCCGGAGCCGAGATTCTTCGCCGTTTGGCTCTTCCTCAACAATAATGCGTTCAACTTCAAAATAGATGTAGACCATTGATAGATTCACTCAGCAACAGTGTATTTTCGAACTTTTTCAATCGAGATGGAAATATGCTCCGCAATGGCATCAAACGGTTAGCTTGTTTTGGCAGTTTGGCTTCATCTTTTACTTCTTCTCGACAGCGAACTTGAAAACTGGAGAATACTTTGAAAAAACGCTGCTCAATTTACGAAATTGTATACGCATCCCATCCGCAGACATGTTGGTTTCTGCGTATATATCGCTGACAACGTGTTTGGGTGCGAATAACTCATCATCACATCTCTTGAACGTGCGTGCAAAACTTCTGTGTGTCAGTAATGAACGAAAAAGTTGCGGGTCTTTTTTGTACAATATCCTACAGAGTTCAGTGTATACTGTTTTCCAAAGTCGCGTTTCAGGGATAATTATTTCTCCTGAAAATGGATGACTGTATGACACCGGTCGCGTAAATTTCCATGAATCAGCAAGCGTCAGATTGATCAATTCGCCCGAAGAAACCGGCGTATCAGCAATGTTTGTAGCTAACGCAATCGCTGGTCTTGGTTTGGGTGAACGCTCTTTTTTACTGCGAATGGTGTCATCGGGCGATTTGCGATTCAGATGTCCGTCTTTGTTCAGCAGTGTCAAGTCAGGAGCTTTTATTGTAACATCAAGCCTTGCTAACGAATCTGCAACGTCTTTCAGTGAGTGCTTCTCAAGTCGTTTGGTAATCAGCTGGGCAAGACTTTTGTCTCTGTTTCGGAATATATTCGTGACCACTTCGCTCACGTCTTTGTCCACAACACCGATTTTCCACAAGATTTCAAGATCGTTTTCCTGCCAATGTTCGTAAGAGATGTACCGAAGTGTTGATGCCACAATTTCCGGTGAATCTTTTGACACCGAAATTTCACGAAAGACTCGCTTGGTCACATCTCCCTGTTCAAGGCATTTGACAAACAACCACTTGTCGCCGTTGGTGAGTATGCCCCATTGAACACCAGCTGTTGCAGCGTATTTGACGATTTGCTCAATCCACTGTCGGTCATAAAGATCGGTGCCGAGAGATTTTGCTTCGACAAGGAGCTTGGCTTCGCGGTGAATTTTCAGAGCATAATCGACCGGATTGCTTTTAGTATTATCGTTTTTGAATTCACGGTCTACGACATTTGGATCGCCCGTGTCCCAACCGAGTGTTTTGAGAATCGGTTCAATCAACGAACCTTTGGTGTTACTTTCATTGTTCAAGCAACTGCTGCGATAGGCATCAATTTTACTGGCAAAGGTACGGATTTCTTCTAGTAGATTCGGCATACGCGATGGTGGAAGTAAGGAATGTAAATATCAGATGATGCTTATTTTATCAAAAAGCCACCCAATTTGCTAGTGTCTGGCCAAACGATTTTACCCAGCACACCCAAGCCGACGATGGTTACCGATTCGCAAACTTTTTTCACTTAAAAAATCCCTATTTTGAGGCGTTTTCTACACTGGCAGAAATTTTTTCTATGGGGTGACTTGCAACTCGTTTCCATTTGTGGCAAAATGCTTCTCGCTGTTGGGAATATTATCCGCAGTTTCGTCGTATATGCCTGCTGGGAAGTAATTTCCAGCGAGAGTCGGCAGGCGAAGGAAGAGCGTGTTTAGCGGGCAGGCCAAAAAGCCAGCGGAAAGCTAAACATTGCGAACCTGGAGCCGCGATTCGAAGCGTTATAGCGTTGGCATTTCCAGCTTGGTCGATCAGTGTTGGGTCGGCTTTTAGGGCAGCTCGCGAGAGTCGCTGTCATAGGAGGAACAAGACTAATTTTTACAATTTGACTAACACTTTATTATTGCGTAAGTAGTTTTGCGCAAAGTGTTTATCAACGGTTCAACCGAACCGCAAGTAGAAAGACTGTCTTGGATTCTGTACTCCATTCTTGGTGTCATTCCCCCCGAATAAATTCGAGGCAGTTTTTCTTTTAAATTTCCC
>JBOFQC010000937.1:0-6044 GCA_051660725.1 Thermoguttaceae bacterium | reverse complement strand
ACCAGAATACAATTATAGTTCCCGGTGTTGATCCCGTTTGACTTGTTTGTCGGCTTTTAACACTTCAATTGCCTGCTGAAGCACCGGGTCGTAATAAGGAGCGTTTCCTTCCGGCTTGAAAACGGTGTCACTTTCTTTTTCTTTTGTTTCCGTTGTTTTTTCCGGTTCACCTGTTTCAACAGATTCTGTTGGTTCATTTTCTTCCTCGTCTTCGTATTCCAGAATGTTAAGAACCGTTTCGTCTTTCGCCAGCTTTTTAGCGTAGTCGGTCAACAATGTATGCGCCTTGTCATTTGGCACATTCACACGGAGCTCACGTAAAAACTTTGTGAAATTCTGCTGCTGACGCGGTAGTTTTATTTCAAGACCGTTGTCCGGTGTGACGCCCCAATCATCCGATTCGTCTGACACCTTTGCGGCTTCTTCGCCGTTAGCCGAATTCTTACCAGTCTTCGGTAACTTACGTGTACGGTTAATGTTACGCTCACTCGGACGCCAAAAACTCGCGTCAGTCAACTTGACGGTTCCCAAATCGAGCGGCAACTCGAATATTTCCTGCACCGTACCTTTGCCGTAAGTTCGTTCACCGACAATTTTCGCTCTGCCGAAATCCTGCAGACATGCGGCAAAAATTTCCGCCGCACTTGCACTGCCGCCGTCAATCAGCACAACAACCGGCCCTGTGAAAAGCTGGTTTTTCGTTGCGTAAAATTCGCCGCCCGGCTTAACGTTTCCGTTTCGCATTTTCGTGGAAACGATTTTCTTATACGTTCCCCGATCATCCACGAACATATCTGCAACTTTCACAACCGCGTCCAGATAACCGCCCGGATTACCGCGTAAATCAATAATCAGTTCACGAACATTCGGTGACATACTTTGCAACAGCTCGGCCATTTCACTTGCCGTGTTTCCGTTGAACGAAGTGATGTAAATGTACCCGATTCCCGGCTCGTCCGGTATTTCAACGGACGGTTTACCTGACTCGGTTATTTCGAATCCGAAAACAGTTTTCTGCTGCAAAGCCGCACGTGTCACGGCAATTTCAATTGGTTCTTCCTTGCCTTCACGTTTTAACGTAAGTATCACGTCGGTTCCCGCTTCGCCGCGAATATTTTTTGCCACTTCAAAAAAAGACAGCCCGGCGGTACTCGTTCCGTCAATCTCCAAAATGGTGTCACCGCTTTTTATCCCCGCTTTTTCCGCCGGCGAATCAGGCAATGTGAAAAGCACTTTATAATCGCCGTTCTTGCCGGTAAGCGGATCAAATCGAACTCCGATACCCTCCAACTTCGACTCAAGCTGTTCCTTGAAATCTTTCTGGTAAGCGGGCGGAATGTACCCGGAATAATCGTCGCCCAAATCCTCACGCATCTTGGTCAACATGCCGTCAAGTGCGCCTTCCACTAAAAAATCATCGGACGGCTCGACCAGTGCCAACGACTTGATTACGTGGATTGTGTTGAGCAAAACCTGATCTTTCAATGTCGTCCGTGTTGCACAGTAGACAGAAAGTAACGTGACAGCTATAATGACGCGGATATTAAAAAGCGGCATGATTATTTAAGAGCCAAGTAAAAAATTTAAAAAACTCGTGGGCGTTCACGGCAGAATTTCGGAGATTGGTGAGCAGGTGAACAGGTTGTTCGCAATTATCTGAAATCTATCTCCTAACTCCTATCTCCTTAATAACTTTATAACCAAAGTGAAATTTCTACGTTCAATATACAATTGGGTTTTATCCTGGGCAGACACCCCTTACGGTACTCCGGCACTTGCGGCAATTTCGTTCATGGAAAGTTCGTTCTTTCCAATTCCGCCGGACGTGCTTCAAATTGCGTTGTCGGCAGCCAAACCGAAACGGGCATATTTGTACGCAACGGTAAGTCTTATCGCTTCGGTGCTCGGTGCGCTGCTTGGGTATTACATCGGTTACGCACTTTGGGAAACGGTTGGCGACTTCTTTCTGAAATACATATTCAGCAAAGACGCATTTGAATTTGTTAAGGCCAAGTACGAAGGGAACGCTTTCCTTGCAATTATCATTGCAGCATTCACGCCAATACCATACAAAGTTTTCACAATTGCGGCCGGCGTTTTCGAGATTCCGTTGAAAACGTTGATTATCGCATCGCTTATTGGCCGCGGTCTCCGATTCTATCTGGTTGCCACACTGATCTGGCTGTTCGGCGCAAGAATCAAAGTGTGGATTGACAAGTACTTCGAACTCTGCACCATTCTTTTCACCGTGTTGCTAATCGGCGGCATATTAATCGTGAAGGTTTTGTTAAAACACTAATGATCTGCGCTCGAAAATACCATTTCTTTCACTAGCATTTCTTTCACGAGCCGGAAGTGGAGCGGTACCCCGCGCAACTTCCGGGTGTTCTCCAACCTTTTTTCTTGCTTATTTAAACCGTAACAGAGCGTAGCGTTTTTTGCCGCTGCGGAGCACCAGGATTGTTTCGCTCGCCAGATCGGCGGGTGTCAATTTGGCGTCAACTTCGCTGACCGGTTTGTTATTCACGTAAACGCCACCTTGCTGCAATGTACGGCGAGCATCAGCTTTTGACGGGGCAAGTTTCGTGCTGACAAGTGCGTCGATAAGTGGCAAACCGCCGTTTTCCGTCAGAGCCGTAACCGGGAACTCGCTGCTCGGTACGTCAACGAAAATCGAACCGAGTTCCTTGTCGCTCAGCTTTGAAATCTCGCCGCCGAAAAATATCTCCGTTGCCCGATTCGCGCTGGTAAGTCCCGCTTCGCCGTGAACGATTCGAGTCAGTTCTTCTGCCAAGCGTTTTTGAGCAGCACGCTTGCCGGGGTCTTTTTTGTGCGCATCGCAAAGTTCACGCATCTCGTCTTGCGGTATCTCGGTGAAGAAGCAGAGCACTTTTTCCACATCCGCGTCGTCGAGATTGATCCAATATTGGTAAAAATGGTACGGGCTGGTTCTTTCCGGGTCGAGCCACAAAGTGCCGGACTCGGTTTTGCCCATTTTCTTTCCGTCACTTTTTGTAAGCAGCGGACACGTGATTCCGTACAACTGCACCGCGTCGATTCGTCGGGCAAGATCAATGCCGGCAGTGATGTTTCCCCACTGATCGCTTCCGCCAATTTGTATTTCGCAGCCGAAATTCCGACGTAAATGAACGAAATCGTACGCTTGCAAAAGCATGTAACTGAACTCCGTGTAACTCAGCCCGGAATCAGTTCGTTCTAGCCGTTGCTTGACGGAATCTTTCGCGAGCATGACGTTTACCGGAAAATGCTTGCCAATGTCACGCAGAAATTCCAAAAACGTGAACTTTCCGGTCCAGTCGTAATTGTTGGCAAGAATGGCGGCGTTTTTGTCCGAATCGAAATCGAGGAATCTGCTCATTTGCAATTTTATTCCTTCGATGTTTTTGCGAATCTGTTCTTCGGAGAGCAGATTCCGTTCTTCGCTTTTACCGCTTGGATCACCGATCATTCCGGTAGCGCCGCCGAGTACGGCAATTGGCGTGTGCCCCGCTTTTTGGAACCGACGCAAATTCATCAACGGCACGAAGTGTCCGACGTGCAAGCTGTCTGCGGTTGGGTCGAACCCGGCGTAAACGGTTCGCGGCTTTTCCGCTAAAAAATCGCCGAGTTTTTCGTCTGTTGATTGGTGAATCAGCCCACGCCACTGAAGTTCATTATATATATTCATTATAAAGTGTTTGATTTAGGCAATTGACGTTGTAAAAACTTTTGTATAAAATCCGGTATACATTCTATACCGTAGCACGGCATGGCGGTGCGCTTCGCGTGAAGTATATCACCTCCCGTTGATCGGTTTAGTTTCCCGTGATTTTGTGGGTTTGACTGTTATTATATTCCCAGACCCCATTATTGGAAAATGTCAGCTTTATGACGTTGTACAGTATATCAGCAATATTTTATCTTTCAACACAGAACGGCAACGCAATTGAAAAGCAATAATCCAATCCCCGAGACGCAAGGCAAATACTCGAACCGCTCACTTGTCCGCACAGTTGTTTTTCAACTTCTGTACCAAGAAGATTTGAATCCCGGCGCGGCAGACAAATTTTTGGAGTCAATTCTGGACGAAGAGTTGCCGGAGCATAAACCGATCCGTGACTTCGCAAAAATGCTTATTCAAAAGACCCGTCAGCATTTGACCGAAATCGACAAACACATTGAAAGTTTATCACATAACTGGACAATTTCCAGAATGAGCATCACGGACAGGAACATTCTGCGACTCGCGGTCTGTGAACTGAAATACTGCGACACGCCCCGTCCCGTTGTTATTAACGAAGCAATTGAGTTGGCCAAAAAGTTCGGCACAAAAGACTCCGCTTCATTCATAAACGGCGTTCTTGACAAGAGTTAGAATAATAATAGCCTTTTATGACAAAAAAGTCGGGGACGAAGCAACGCGCAGTCCCCGGGTTTCCTAAAATGTCTTTGCAGCTTTTTCCTGCATTTTTCTTTCGCAGCTTTCTTTCTAGCGTGAAACTGGGTAAAATAACGGAAATTGCTTATCAAATACCCTTTTTCTTTCAAAATTACAATGTACACACTACTCAGAAAAACTCTCTGTGCAATCGCGCTGCTGACGGCGATTTTTGCAACGAATTTCATTTCGCGGCTGTCTGCAGAATCGGAAGCAGCTCCGTCAATAACCTTTGCCTCACTACTCGACGAAATGGTTGGCCGTTCAGCGGTTTCTCGAGCCCCTGAGTTTCCGTACACGCTGAAGCAGCAAAGCAGTTATGACCGTGCTTCCGTGAGTACGGACAAAGACGGTTGGTTCGCTAACAAAGATTGGTCGAACTACATTCGCGAAGAAGAAAATGAAGGACGTAAAGAATACGTTATGTTCGAAGCGGAAGGGCCCGGCGCTGTTGTCAGAATCTGGCTTTTCTGCACACCGTATGTCGGAAACATCCGTTTTTACATTGACGGTAACCCGACCCCGGTGATTGACGGTCCAATTGAAAACGTAATCGGCGGCAAGCAACTCGTCGGTTCGCCGCTTAGTGCCGTTTGCGCAATGGGCCAAAATCTTTATCTTCCGATTCCGTATGCCAAGAGCTGCAAAATCACCGTTGACGTCGCCCCAGAAAATATGACCGAAGGGAATGACCGACTCGTTTACTACAACGTTAATTACCGCACATATTCGGAAGGCACAAAAATTACTTCCTTCAACGCCGACACGCTGAAAGACAATGCCGAAAAAATCAAACAGGTGCAAGAACGGCTTGCGGGCGACCTGCGGGTTCCGCCGAGTACTGAAATTCCAGGAAGTATGGTTGTGGAAGGATTAACAATGATTAACAGTACATACTCGGAGCTTGCGCCATTAGAATCAAAAATTATCGAACAGGGGAAAACGGAGAACGCTGTACGGATTACGGGCATTCGACAACCAGAAATGGGTTCGTTCTCCTGTTATGTAATACGTAAACTCTCGTTGAAGGTTGATGCGAAAGATTTACCTCAAGCACTACGCAGCACGTTTATCTCGTTAACTTTTGATGGAAAACGTACCGTGTTTTGTCCAATTGGCGACTTTTTCGGTAGCGGAGTCGGAATCAACCCACACAAAACCTGCTATACTAAAGTCGAGCCGGACGGGACGCTGACCGCATACTGGGAAATGCCGTTCATCAATAGTTTTTCGTGCGATTTTTCAAACTACGGAGAACAAAATGTGCAAATCTCGTTGAACTCTTGTTTGGCAAATAAAATAATTGAGCAAAATATTCATTTTGAACCTGAACATTTGTCGCATTACTTCCACGCCGCGTGGCGGCAGACGCGGAGGATTTCTACCCGGCCTGTAACAGATTGGAACTGCGTCACGATTAAAGGAAAGGGTATTTACGTCGGCGACGTGCTTTCGTTGGTAAATTATCACCCGTTCTGGTGGGGCGAAGGGGACGAAAAAATTTACGTTGACGGCGAAGAATTCCCGTCACATTTCGGTACAGGGACTGAAGATTATTACGGTTACGCCTGGAGCAGCACTGACTTTTTCGAACACCCATTCATTG
>JBOFQC010000936.1:0-4466 GCA_051660725.1 Thermoguttaceae bacterium | reverse complement strand
AAAACTGCATGTTTTCCAATGCAGGGTAAGCTGAAGATAATCAGCACCAAACATTGAAAAACTCGGGAACAGAGCCGACCTATTTAAGCCTCGACGGCAGGTCGCGGGAGGCGGAACACTTCACGCGAAGCGTACTGCCCATACCGGGCTCCGGTATAATTAAAAACATTGTAAAATATTACATTACGGACAAGAGCTGCTATTAATAATATCTTCTCTTGGGATTTGTTTTAGCAGATTCATGCCAGGAATAAAAGTACGCAGAATTTTTTGGTAATCCTCATCTTCAGTCGAAAGAAAAACCGGTTTTGAACATTTCTGAGAACCGCCCGCCGATGTTGCAAGCGGAGCGAGCAGAAATCCGTTATTTTCAGGAGCTAAAATCCTGACGTAAAAATCACGTGGCACTCCTGCCTCGTGGCATTCGACACAACGACGTTGCGCAACATCGTTCAAAACAGTGTCCAACTCGACTGGATATATCTGGCGACATCCTAAAACGTTACTGTGATTTGAACTGCTTGTCGGATAATACGGGACATTCAAGTCTATCCATGAGTTTATGCGAACTTTGTCACTCAACGGAACATTCACTCGCGGCTTTCCGTTTTCATCCAAATGTCCAGTTCGAATAACATCTTGTAACGAACTGGCAATTGCGCCCCATCTTTTCGGAGCCACTTCGAGTATGTTCCACTCCGCGCCATTAATAGTCCAAATCCAACTCGTATACGGACTTTCACCTTCCGCACGGCTATCTCGATGAACACCATGCTCACGGTAATTACGCTCGCCTAATGTTCCTTTTCTCGCAAGATTATCGTAAGAAACATTAAACAGATCGGTAATGTCACCAGACAAATCGAGCCCGTTCGGATGCTCTTTCGCGTTGTGGCACTCCACGCAGTGTTTATCAAGAACAGGTTGAACAACCTCCAAATACGAAAACCCTTTAACTCCCCAATCCGGCTCGGCTAGTGTATCTGGAATGCGGGAAATAAAAGGCTCGTTCATATTTTCAATAAGCTGAGGCGTAAGCGTGTTTCTATCAGTGTGACATCCGACACATCCTTGAATTTCGCCCGGCATTAGGTGAGTAAAAGTACGCATTCGCTGGACTGCTCTTCCTTCTTCATCAATAGCCATAAAATATATCGGCACCTCAGATGGAACCTGAAAACATGCACTGCCGTCTTCTGCGACATCAGCGAATCCCCAAAGTTTTTTAGGCGAATAAGTTGCGCCGCATGAAACAAGCGGGAATTGATAGCCGAAAGCAGTATTTGCGGCATATCCTTCCGCTGTAGGAACTTTATGAATGAGGGGAGTAAACGTACTCTTCTCGATCTCTTGCACCACCGCTATTTTTTTAACTTCACCACGCTTAACAGTCGGTTCAAGTCCATTGTAAACATCCTGAACATAAACGGTTGCCCAATTTCCGGTTACGCTGCCATCTTCTGGATAAATAACGGTCTCATCATTTGGAAGCATCGGAATCGGCGGAGTGGGCTCTACTCGAATCGGCTGTGCGCTGTAAAAACCAAGGCCATCTTTAGGTGGCAAAATCGTAACACGATCTGCATTGTACGTTCTTAATTGTACGCTTCCACTTTTAGTAACGAGGTACACCCCATCGTTAATTGGGTAAGGCTTTTCATAAGGCCCCCATAATCCATTACCCCACTGACCACCTGGATCGAAAATATCAACCTCTGGAGTGGTATTCAATATCCCTTCAAACGCGTTAGGACCGAAAGAACGGTCAATAACGACAATTCCACCTGTTGCGTCTCCATTATGATTGGTTGCCAGTGCCAGAACCTTTGATGTGCCCGGAATTTGCTGCGTATCCATAAACGTACCTGGTGCAAGAATACGATTCCCGAAATACCCGGCGAGTCCGGTACCGTCCGGGTTTATCGTCCAAAGACTCTGTATGGGACACGCAGCACGGTCAACGTATTCCCAACGTGTAAAAACAACTCGACCATCTGCAAGTACAGACGGAGTGAAATCCATTAAATAGTTTGAAGAAAGTCGACGTTGATTGCTTCCGTCACGATCCATCCTGTATAACACCGGTGAAGTAACGACGAAACAGTATGCGTAAGCTGGTTTTCGATCTGAAATGAAAACGATCCCACCATCAGGCAACCAACTTGCGTTCAGGTTGTTGCACGGCAAATCGGTAAGTTGGGTCAAACCTGTACCATCAATATTAACTTTCCAGATTTGATAATTTTCGTCAGGATTATCGCGTGCGATTTCACAGTTTTCATTATACGGCTGAGCAGATACGACACCACCTCGTTTCCAAGAGAAAACAACTTCCTTTCCGTCATAAGACAGATCGGCATCCAATATCATTCCGTCGGAAGAATCCAGAATTTTTGTTAGTTTTCCGCCGTCCGCATCAGGAGAAAATATGAATAATCCACCGCCGGGTTTATAACCTTCAACATGGTAAACATACACATGGGAAATAGAAACATGATGACGTTGAATAACAAGAATGTCCTTGAATCCCAATTGCTCGTTGACCAAATCGCTTAATAGTTTTTCATCAGTGGGAGATAACTTTTCGGTTCGAAGTTTATCGATTGTTTCTTTTGTTGGAATCTCCGAAAAGATAGCTATTTCTGAAGCTCCAGGGTTATATTTTGTTGTGTGTGCATTCAAAAAATTTAAGCGAATGGATTTTGCTTTAACAGGATTCGGAAGCGTGATTCTTTGTGGACCGTGTTTTCGCTCCAAAGTGCCTGTCAAAACAGGTTCTTTATTATTATCAGTGAATAGCTCAAAATCTCTGAAACATTCATCAAGTATCATGGCTGTACGTCCAAAATACACAACTTCAGCAATAGTTTGAGGTTCGTCCCATTCGAACATTATCCAACCTTGAAAATTTGCTTGATTTCCCGGTACGCACCAAGCCATTTTTTCATCGTGCTTACACAGTTCGCCTGGAACAATACCGTCGGCGACATTTTCTGCCCGGAAGTTTCCATCATACTCTGTACTTGCTGATATTTTAGCAGAGAAAGCGAGATTCTGGAAAGTATTTTTTTCAACAGTATCTGCCGCAGAAGCTGAAATGCAATAACTCAAAACTAATAAATTTAAGAATAAAAAAAATCGCATAGTACTCAAAATGTTAAAGTAAGAAAATATAAGCCGCACAACAAATATTCTTCATGATAAACCCTCGTGTTGTTAATACAGAAATTATAACACACCTTTCTAAAACAGGTCAATCCCGATTACGTTCAAATGCAACCTTAAGATTAAGACATTGACCGAGGGACACAACCCGGACGAACCGGCTAAAGAGGGTGCAACACCAAATACAAGGAGTGTTTTTTCACGCAAGGAGGTGCAATCTTACGCCCTTTCTTACTCTCGACATTGCAACGGCTATACAAGCGGTTTGGTTCGGAAGAAGTTTACAGGTAGTCCTCGCACGTTGGGGTTGCATACGAACAGACTCCCGGCGTGCGGTTCTTTTTGCGCTTCGTCGTCGGTTCTTCCAAACTGGGCGGTTGTTATGAAAAGTGTGTCCAGATTCTCGCCGCCAAATGTCATCGAAGTGGTTCTGTGAACCGGTGTTGGATATTTTTCGAGCATTTCACCGGTGTTTGGATTCCAGCGTGAAATCGCGTTGCCCATCCAATGTCCGATCCAGAGCATACCTTCTGAGTCTACGGTTAGGCCGTCAGGTCGACCAAAGTTTGGAATGGTCGGAAACTCTACAGCTACCCGCCGATTGGTTATATCTCCCGTTAAACGGTCGTAGTCGAAAGCAAAAACTTTCAATGTCGGCGTGTCGGCCCAATACATTGTTTTACCGTCAAGACTCCAACCTAGTCCGTTGGATGTTGTAGCTGGTGCCACGACTTTTCGAGCTTGAAAACAATTTGCGTCTGAGTCGTCTTCTTCAAGTACGTAAAGAGCGGCGTTTTCTTTTTTCTTTATTAAGCTCATTGAGCCGAACCAGAATCGTCCTTCCGGCGAACACTTTCCGTCATTGTATCGGTTGTCAGGATTGGGCGACTCAGGATGCGTGATTAACCGTTCGCTGAGTATTTTTCCGGTTTCAAGAGTGTTTGGATATGTCTGCGGAGCCGGAATTTCGATTTCGTGAATGCCGTCATAAGCTGCAATCAGAAGACGACTTATGGAGTTGTCTGTGTCAGCTTTTTCTACCGGTACGACACATCCGACACGCCGTCCAAGCGGAAAAATTTCGTCATGTAAACGAACCGGATCGAATCGGTGCAAAAGCATCCCTTCAATATCGAGCCAATAAAGACGTTTTTCTGTTGGATGCCAAAACGGTCCTTCTCCAAGCACTGCTTTTGCGTCGTATAATAATTCTATACTGCACAACGGCATAAAACTCACCTTTTCCGGTTTTAGGGTTTTTGAAATTTTTCACAATCAAAGCAACAAAATTCCGGTAAATC
>JBOFQC010000935.1:0-4132 GCA_051660725.1 Thermoguttaceae bacterium | reverse complement strand
AATGCTTGAACCGCTTGAGCAGATGCGAAAGTGGGAAGCTGAAGGTGATTACTCCAGCCGCTTGGCAATGCTGGAAGAACTGAAAACGCTTCCGTTTGGTCCGGTTTGGGATATGTACTGCGAACGTCACAATGTTCCTGTCGGCACAGACTGGATACAGAAAGTACGCAAATACGAAACCGATGTATTAAGCAAGAGAGAATAAGTTATACCGTAGCACGGCATAGCCTGGAACCTTGCCGTTCAGCATAAGTAGCTTCGCATGTACTGTTCCGCCTCCCGTGACCTGCCGTCGAGGCGTAAATAGGTCGGCTTCTTTAGCCGAGGTTTCCCGGCGGCTAACTTTCTGCAATCATTGTCAAAACACTTACAAACCGAAGTCGTCGAAGTGGATTTTTTCGCATTCGACGCTGAGGTTTTAGAGCATTTTTCATAACAGCCGCAGCCGTGAAACATTCCGTTTTGCGAACAATACCGTGAACTGTTACTTTAAAAATTCTTTTCTGATTTCTACTGCAGGACCAGCATCAACTTCAATGAGTTTACTTCCTTTTACAACTTCTATTTCAATTGGAGTTGTAGTTGGCAAATTATATATATCTTCAACATAAGCATATACGTTTACATCTATTTTCTGAGCCTCCATATAATCATTACGGTTCATTGCATCATTGTACTCTTCTTCACCTTCACTGACTTGCTTAAAAACGAGCACTTTGAATTTTCCCAAAGGAGCGCCTTTGAACTTTCCATGTGTACTTAGCACTGCGTTCCCATCTGAATTGGTAACACCACCAACTGCCCATTTCATGGTGTCGTCCAGATTAATTAATGTAACCGTTGCATTTTCCAGCGGTTTACCTTCTTGTACAACATGAATTGTCACCGGAAATAATTTTGGAAATCCAGGAGGCTTGGGATCTCCACAGCCGATTAATACTGAACAAAAAACTAATAATAAACACAAATAAGAATATTTGTATACTTGACAAAATTTGGTCATTTCTATCTATTTATTTATTTCTCAATAATAAAGTGATTACTGAGGTGTGACAATACTATACTGCACGTGGTCAATGTGTTACAGTTTACTCGCTTCGTAAACCCTTGCTTTTCCCACAGGGTAAAGCAAGGAAAACTGCAATATAATGACCACGCATGGTATAACTTTATCAAAAAGTAAATTGTTGGCTTAAGCCATGACACCTCTGGTATTGAAACAAAACGTTTTTATTTGAAGTGATTAAAGTGATTTCGATTCGCCGGCACCAGGAGTTCCTAAAGCGCCCCAAACTCCATAATTACTTCCTCCTGAGTTAACAGGCTGCTTTCCAGTTCCACCTTGTACACCTCCTTGATCAAGGGTCAAATTACCACAGTCAATAGTGTCAGAAATAAAATGTACAGAACCATCCATGTAAACAGTATTGACACCACCGGTATGATTACTGGAAGCCGTAAGAACGCCCCATTGTGTTGCTCCACCTCCACCATTGACAGTGTATCCGCATGAAGGTGAATTAGGTGGTAAAACTGTGTGAAAGCCGCAGTTAATAGAACGACCATCACCAAAAAGTTGTCCACGCCATGCAACCGCTGGGCTCTGGATACGAGTTCTATCTGTTGGATTGTATCCACTAATTAAACAAGCACTTGGGTTAATTTTGCCACCATTATACAATCCGCCCAAATTACCAGTTGTGATTCCACCCTTAACTCGATCAGAAGGAACTGTCAATGTTGTTCCGTTGCCTTGAGCATTACTACAAACCGCTTCGCTTAAGCCAACTGTATTGCTTAATCCATCGGTAATAGTCGATGTACTTTTCCAAACTTGGGGGAAGAACATTCCACGTGAATTAGTTTTGGGATTATTATTTGAAATCGGTGCTTCTCCACAGTTCCACATCCCATCTCCCATACAATATCGAATGCTTGTACGCGCAACACGATAACCCGCTACAGAGGTATAATTGGATGGTTGTGCTACTTCTCCATCTGAAGGACAACGATACCCAGTAAAAGGACCAACTAAAAATTGAGACGCCTCCCCCCACGGGTTACCATTACTACAATTGCCGTCCAGAGACTGAACCGAACTCCAAGCAGCGCTCTGTTCGAGAAACGGAAATAGCACGACATCAGCCGACCAATCACCAGAAGCGTTTCCAGCTGATGTTTTTTTAATCACCCATTGTCGGGATGCCGGAAAACCATTATACGCATCATGATAATTATGTAAGGCGAGTCCTAATTGCTTGAAATTATTACTACACTGCATTCTACGAGCTGCTTCACGTGCGGCCTGCACAGCTGGCAGTAAAAGTGCAATCAGAATGCCAATAATCGCGATTACCACGAGTAGCTCCACAAGCGTAAATCCATTATCATGACTTGATTTACGTAGATTTTTGATCTGGAAAGTTCTCATTAGTTTTTTTCAAAAAAGTTTATATTGTGCTATGCTTGTTGTTTTACAAACAACAAAACAAAAATACGTCCACGATCCAATGTGAACGTATTTAATTTACATGACTATTGTTAGATAAAAATTATACGGAAGTGATGTTTGTGTTAGCTTTCAGTTTTTTTATCCTAACTAAACTTTCGTGAAAATCAGTAGACATATCTATTTCCGGTGCAGAAAAATCACGAAGGGTTCGAGACGCAAACGGCAATTGTGCCGTCGACGAACGGTCAAAGCAGTTTCGAATTTTCGTTGTCAAATAGGTTTATGAAGTGACATAGAAGCGCAAGCTCGACAACGGATGAAATTATCAAACAAACTCCGCATTGCTTCTGAGGTGTTCGGTGTACGCCTGAAAAAGGGAAAACGTCGTAAGAAAAACGAAAGACCAGCTTGACACCCGGGTATCTTATAATGATGGTATAGATACCCGAAAACACGTAAACAACCTCATTTAAAACTATGCCCTGTCATATATGCGGTGATAGAATTTGTGCCTTGTTACTATTACTTGGTCTTAATTGGCACTATTTGCCATTTTTATGCGCAGCAGAACAGCAAACAAGAAAACACAAAACGCCGCGGAGTCCGTAAAATACGGGACTTGCGGCGTTTTGTGTGAGCTACATCGAGCAATTCGTGCCTGAACCGTGGTACTTCGGCGGCAACTTTATGAAATCATTGTCAAAACAATTACAAACCGAAGTCGTCGAAGTGGATGTTTTCACGTTCGACGCCGAGGTTGTCGAGCATTTTCAGCACAGCCGCTGCCATCATTGGTGGGCCGCACATATTATATTCGAGGTCTTCCGGTGCCGGGTGATTCTTCAAGTAATTGTCGTGCAAAACCTGATGAATAAATCCAACGGGTCCGGTCCATTTATCTTCAGGCAACGGTTCCGAAAGGGCTAAGTTCCATGTGAAATTCGGGAATTCTTTCGCAAGAGCCTCGAATTCGTCAGCGTAAAACACTTCGCGTAAACTTCTGGCACCGTACCAGTACGAAATCTTTGCGTTCATACGAAGATGCTTGAGCATCTCGAAGATATGTGAACGCAACGGAGCCATACCAGCACCACCACCAATGTAAATCTTTTCGGTCTGCGTTTCCCGGATGAAGAACTCACCGTAAGGCCCGCTGATGCGTACTTTGTCGCCCGGCTTCAAGTTGAAAATGTACGACGACATGATTCCTGGAGGTGCGTCAGGCTTGTTCGGCGGCGGTGTCGCAACACGAACATTAAGCATGATTATCCCTTTTTCTTCAGGATAATTTGCCATGCTGTATGCCCGAACTGTCGTTTCGTTTACGACGCTTTTGTACTGCCAGACATTGTACTTGTCCCAATCGTCACGGAACTTTTCCGGAATGTCAAAGTCTTTGTAATCCAACTTGTGAGGCGGACACTCAATTTGAATGTAACCGCCAGCCTTGAAGTCGACGTTTTCTCCAGATGGGAGTTCGAGAATCAGCTCTTTGATAAAAGTCGAAACGTTTCTGTTGGAACGGACCTTACATTCCCACGATTTAATCGAGAAAATTTCAGCCGGCAGTTCGATTTTCATGTCCGCTTTAACCGGCACTTGGCAGGCCAAGCGAACGTGTTCCTTAATTTCCCGGCGTGTCATCGCTGATTTTTCTGTTGGCAGAATGTCTCCACCACC
>JBOFQC010000934.1:0-5285 GCA_051660725.1 Thermoguttaceae bacterium | reverse complement strand
TTAAGTGCGCAATATCTTGAATTGCGCGACAAGTTGCTCATGTCAGACTACGAGCAGCATTTAGGCAAACGTTTGGCGTTTTGGGCCAACCCATCTGATAAGCGTCTTCCAATAGCTCTTTTAGGGCGGACTCTGAAGGAAATACTGGCGATTCCATTGGATGAGCTGATGAGATTTCCAAGCATTGGTGAGAAAAAATTTACCGCCTTGATTGCTCTTTTAGTTCGCGTTTTGAACACTTCGGCAGAAGATTTGCCGCAAATAGACCAACATACAAGCGTTGTGCTTGACCAGATTAATGTTGCAATTCCCCAACCAGACGGTTTGCAGATTGACTGGAGTAAAATTTCTGAAATCGAGTGGAACCGTTGGCAAAAGGCCGTTATCGATCAAGGATTGGCAGACGAATCAATTGGCCGACTTTGCCAAAGTCTCGAAGACATTCCGCGAGTTCTTTGGAACAAGCCGTTTAGCACATACTGTGTGGTTTCGCTCGACGAACTTCGCTCAATGAAGACCCACGGCGAAAAAAGAGTTCACGCGATTTTACGACTTTTCCATGACGTATTCGAAATCGCTTCCAGTTTGAAAAACGCACCTCATTTACGTGTACGGCTGACGCTCCGTTGGACAGATGATGCGCAAAATTGGCTGAAAAACGCTCTCTCTCTGCATTATTTCCCGTCAAAAGACGATGTCTTCCAACACCTTATTTTGCCAATGCTTGTTCAACTGCGTAACGACTCAGTTGAAAGCGTGGTTCAGTTAGCTGAAGCTCGACTTGGCCTAAATGGTCCGATAACCAGTGTCAGGCAGCTTGCGAAGGAAATGAACATTGCTCGTGCAAGAGTGTATCAGATTCTTGGTGATATCAGCGAAATCATGACTGTTCGTTGGCCGGATGGTGGACCGCTTGTTCAGAAATTACGTGACAAGTGCATCCGGGAGATAATTGATTCCGAATTTGCACATGAACACGAACAGTTTATCGCCGCCGCTGAATTATTTTATCCTACGAATAAAACAGGAAGCGATGTTCGAACAGAACAAGACCGCTCTTTGGTACCGGCAGGAATACACGAACCTGCTGAAAACTACAGCTATTTCCCGGTAAAGCCGCGTTAAACCTGGTTTTGGTGCCGGGCGTTTGAAATAATATTTTCTGCACAGGCTAAAAGTTCTTCACGGGTAGTCGGCTTGCTGAGATAATCGTTGCAGCCGGCTTCTATACATTTTTTTATTTCTTCTTCGTCCGAAAATGCGCTAAGTGCCACAATTGGGGCGGTGTAACCGTTTAGTCGCAATTGCTTCGCTGTTGCCGCCCCATCCAATCGCGGAAGACGTAAATCGACGAACATCAAGTCGAACATTTTTCCGGACTTCATGCGATTCGCGATTATTTCGAGAGCGGATTCACCGTCTTCAGCTTCAAAGACAACGACACCGAATTTTTTCAAAATAGCCGTAAATAATCTTCTTATGTCGGCGGCGTCGTCAACGAGCAGAATTTCGGCGTCACGTAAATTTGCGTACTGAGCCGGAATCGCAGCAGTTGACGCGTTGATTTGTATTACATGCCGGGACGGGTTCAACTGTACGTTTTTATCTGCACTTACAGGAATGTAAACGGTGAAACGGCTTCCTTTTCCAAGCACGCTTTCGACTTTTATTGTTCCGCGGAGAGATTCCAAAACTTGGCTTGTGATTGCCAACCCGAGACCTGTTCCCTTGATACCGTTCTTTATTGCTGCGGTGTCACGTGTGAACGGAATGAAAAGTTTCGGTATGAATTCCGGCGAAATACCGAGACCGGTATCTTCCACAACGAAAGTAAGGCCGCCGGGTTCTTTCCATGAAATTTCGAGATTTACATTTCCTTTCGGTGTGTATTTTATTGCGTTTGACAGCAAATTAACGAGAACCTGTTTAAGTCGGCTCGGCACCGTAAAAATTTCGCATGGAGTTGGCGTCGTGGTTTCCACTTGAACTTTAACGCCTGGATTTTTTAATACGGTTGCGCACAGTTCCGCTGTACGTTTAACGAATGGTAGCAATTGAACAGGTTCATGTTTCGGCTCTGCTTCTATTACGTCGTTACCCGTTTTGGCGAGGTCTAGAATATCATCGGTTATCTCGGTAATAAAGTTCGCATTAGTCAAAATCAAGTCAACTGCGTTTTCGAGAGATTTTAAAATATTCAGCCGTGATTCTTTGGTGTCATCTGCGCCGTTATTTGTGCCCCCATTTGTGGTGCCGTTTTTGCCGGCATCTTTCAAATCACTTTCGAGCGATTCGCGAAGAGTTGGTATGTATTCCGACAAAATTTGCGCCGCGTACCCAGTAATTGCGGACAACGGGGTACGAATTTCATGTGCTGCGTTTGAAATGAATTGAGTCGACATTTGTACGTTGGCTTGAAACGGTTGGTTTGTTAGCCCCGGAGCCCTGCTCCGGGGTGCAACGCCGAGTAATTTATTCCTGAACGGCAGGTTTCTCGGCGGCTAAGGGGCTTTCAGGCATGAAAAAATTTTGCGCAAAATTTATCCGGTGTTAAGCATCTGAAGCAAGGCGTTGGGCAACACGAACTGCTTCGATCATACTTCCGGGATCGGCAATACCTTTTCCGGCAATTTCAAAAGCGGTGCCATGAGCAACGCTTGTTCTTATTATTGGTAATCCCAGAGTAATATTTACCGCACTGAACATACCGAGTAATTTCAGAGCGATGTGTCCCTGGTCGTGAAACATTGCAACAACAGCGTCGAAGCGTCCTTGTTTCGCTTGCACCATTATTGTATCAGCCGGAAACGGTCCTTCTACGTTGACACCATTTTTCTTTGCCGCTTCAACAGCCGGGGCGATTATTTTCAATTCTTCGGTTCCGAACAGGCCGTTTTCGCCGGCGTGCGGATTAAGTGAGCAGACGCCGATTTTCGGTTCAATTTTTTCGTCGGTTATTGCACCGTTTTTTGCACCGGTTTCTTCACAGGCATTTTTGACTTTTTTCATAAAATCCCGAATCAGAGCTATTTTTTGCGACACCGATTCAATTGTTATTTGCTCGAAAATATTCCTCATAGCGGTGTGCAGGGTGACGTGAACAACCGCGAGTCCGTCTTTTCCACCGAGGTAATCGCCCGGCCCGAGGTAGAGCATCATTCCGAAATCTGAGCAGCCGCACTTTTCGGCAAGAATCTCTGTGTGTCCCGGGTAGTTGAAACCTGCCAGATGCAACGATTCTTTGTTTATTGGGGCGGTCACGATTCCTGCGACTTTTCCGCTTTTGGCAAGGTCAATTGCGGCAGAAATCGCGTCGAAAGCAGCTTTGCCAGCCACGCCGCTGATTTTACCGTATTCGGCATCCGCTGATTCGTCGTCAACGACTTTAATGCAAGGAATTGTGTTTGCCTCGAAATCAAAACCGTGATTTTTTAGTTCGTCAATTGAGTCGATTTTTTTTACTTTTGCGCTATTTTTACTTAGTTTTACGGCTTTTTCCAGAGTCGCCGGATGTCCGAGAACAACCGGCTCGTACTGATAAATTTTCGGCCAAGCAGAAGCTATAATTTCCGGCCCGATTCCCGCCGGATCACCTTGTGTTATTGCCAACATAATTTATTGGGTTCTGTATATTCTTTGTTTTTATCTGTAATTCTTGTTTTTCCACGCACAACAGATTATACTGTAGGTTATGTCGCGTCAAGTCAAGTATTCGATTTTGTTAGTCAGGAGATAATAGTATTATGTCGGGTGATCGTCTTGATCTATCAAGTGATCCGAATTTCACACCTCGTTCAGGTCCCAGACCAACAGGTGGCGGTTCTTATTCCGCTCCAGGAACGTACGGTAACCGAGCCGCATCTGGGCAACAAAACGCAGGTGAACAGAAAAAATTCGTCGGTATTAAATTCAACTGCTGCGGATTATACGTCAGAGTTTACGTAAATAAAGACGGTACAGCTTATGAAGGGCGTTGTCCACGTTGCGCCAAACCTGTCAAACTAAAAATCGGTGCAGGCGGTACAAACAACCGCTTCTTCGAAGTATACTAATTTGGAGGCTTTGGGGTTAGACGTTAGATAATTTCGAATCACCTGTTCACCTGTTCACCTGTTCACCTGCTCACCTGCTCACCTGCTCACCTGCTCACCTATAACCTATCACCTATTCAGCATTTTCTTTGAAATGAGAAACACAATATTTACACTTGCATTTTCGGTAATGATGATCGGGTCACTTTCGGCCCAACCGAAATACAACAACAATGATCGGCCAATTAACACGCCGGAATCCGTTCGGCTCGCAATTGAAGATATGATGAAAACCTTTGGAAATAGCTATCCAAAAGGCGCAGAGTATCTTAAAAAACTTGACGTTTTAGTAGCCAAATTGAAAACTGATCCGGAAAACGAAAAGTTGAAAGCCGATTTCGCTGAGCTTCAACGCGAAGCCCTGCTCGCAAATCCTCTTCTCGACTTCGACAAGTTGGTCGTAATAAACAGCAAAGGTCTTGCCGCCCCGTCTTTGAACTCTTACACAAACGCCGAGATGCGACGAACCGGCTGGGACAACGAAATTTCGATTTTGTCCGACCTCCGTTCGAAAACGCCAAAAGTTACGCCCGTTTACAGACCGGAAAATGAAGGGGGACCGATTAAAAACCTCGCCCTGAATTTTGACGGAAAACGGCTGATGTTTTCGACTACCCAACAAATGCCAAACGGTGAAAAACGCTGGGGTGTGTTCGAAATCCAGCTCGACGAAAATGGAAACAGCTTTTCAAACATGAAACTCTTGACCCCGGACGACGTGCCGGATGTCGATTTCTTCGACTCGTGTTATTTGGCAGACGGGGACATTGTTTTCGCCTCAACCGCCGGAATGCAGGGTCTGCCGTGCGAAAACGGAGGTCGGCAAATGGTGAACTTGTACCGAGGTAATCCGGAAACCAAAGAAGTTCGACAACTTACGTTTGAACAGGACAGCGATTGGCACCCGACCCTGATGAATGACGGACGGGTAATGTACCTCCGTTGGGAATACACCGACATTATGCACTATTTCAGCCGGATTTTGTTCACAATGAATCCAGACGGAACGAACCAGAAAGAACTTTACGGAAGCGGTTCGTATTTCCCGACTGCGTTTAAAAACGCAAGACAGTTACCCGGCACTAGTGGTCGAATAATCGGAATTGTAAGCGGACATCACAGCCGACCAGAAACCGGCAGGCTTTGTATTATTGATCCGGGAATGGGACGCAAATATCCGATGCGATTCCGTCC
>JBOFQC010000933.1:0-2054 GCA_051660725.1 Thermoguttaceae bacterium | reverse complement strand
ATGGCTCGAAAATATGCATCCTCATCAATCAACTCATGACGCATCATCCGCTCAGGCTTGTTCGGAGTCGGCGAACTCGATGGCGTCGCTTGTTGCTGATTGTCCGGCCATTCAATTTCAACAATCGTTTGTGTTATTTTCAGTTTCATAAATTATTCTTTCATGTGTGAGGCTTATTAGAAAGGGATTTCGGTGTCACCGCTATACGGTGCGGTGTTAACTGACGGTGCTGTAATCGCCGGTGTGGAAACATATTGCGTTCGCCGCTCGTACTTGGCGTAACCTTTAATGTCGTTGCGAATCTGACCATCATCGCCGTTTTTGCAAACGACTTTGATAGTAAGCGGCAGGTGATGAAGTTCGTGTGAATCGTGCGGCTTTAAAACTCCAACAGCGTGACAAATAGCAGACAGGTTCGCTCTGGCGATTTCAACTGTTTTTTGTGACGAATGGTTCAAGCAGAGGTGATTCCAAACTTTGCGATTACGGAATTCACCGTCAAGCACAGTAAATTCAAGGGCGAGATGCGTGCCATCGCCTGACTTGTTCGGTTTCATCTCCGAACCGGTGATCTCAACAAGGTACTGCCCGCTGGGTAGTGCCTCCATTGGAACAGACGGCGCAACCGTCGTGGCATCAAAATGTAATGTTGGCATAAATTTTCCTTCTGAAATAATTTTTGTGTTGTTGAAAACAAAGCGTGAATCGCTTCAACGACGTTCGCCCGGCAGCGGGAAAAGTTCGGTGATGCTCTTGCCGAAACTGACATCGCAGGTGTTGTTAATGAACGCTTCAAGTGTCAATTCGGTCCGTCTGTAAATCTCCTGTTTCGTCGATGCCTGTCTATCTTTCCAGTACCTAAGGCAACCAACCAGCGCGTCGATTCCTGCACGGCACGGATGATCGTTTTGACTTGTCAAAAGCGAACAGAAAAGCGACAAGGTTTCGAGCGGAACGTGATAATATGCCCGTGCGATGACACCACGCAGAGTCCGGTCGTTAATCGACTTGTCCTTGCAGTTGCGAAACTGGGAGACAACATAGTTGACGGCTTCTTTGTGTACCTCGTACTGTTCGTTAATCTCGACGTTCGTCCAGCGGTTCGCCGTCCGGCAAAGCCGACCAGCCAGCATCGACTGAAGCGATTGCGTATGAGCCGTCGTGAGCGTGCTGTCTTTTGCGGACATGCGAACAACCGCGAGATTGCTCCTGTTTTTACCGCAATCAATGACTGAAAAATTCTCAGCGGGTTCGTTCAAAAACACCCGTAGCGGCAAAGTGACACCACATTCAACAATCGCAAAAAGCCGGTGTTGTCCGTCCAGCAATACTCCGTCAGAGGTGAACGCAATCCCTTGGTGTGTTAATCGCCAGCGGTCTTCACGGATTTGACGCACATACTTCAAATAGGTTTCCGGGTCGCGGGGACGGTTGAAGTTGTTGCTTTGGAGCCACGTTTTTGCGAGTTCTGGTGTCACATGGACGATGTAGGTGTTCCGACAAGAGACTGCGTTTTTAGGTATGAGATTCAGCATAGTAAATTCCTTTGTGTAAAAAATTGAAAGTCGAAATGAAACGGCAAACTATTTGCCGTGCCGCTTAATGAGTTCACGCATGATTGTTTTCACGGCATCTTTGCCGATATTTTCCTTGATTTTGTCCATCGCCATGATTACCATTTCCTCAACAAAACCCTTGCGAAAATGAGCAAACAGATTGCCAAGCAAAACGTGCGGCGACTCCTGCGGAATCAGCTTCAGCGTTGTCTGCGGAAAAGTCTTGATATGCGCGTTCGGACACGGCGGTTCAGGATAAAATTCATCACTGGAATTATCCGCCCTCTCGGTTTGCTCACTCAGCATTTGCTGTTTTGCTTCCGCCTTGAGCTTTGTGTACTCCTTGTTAATCGAGGTGCCTTTCTCACCTTTGCGAAGTTTTTCTTTCGTTTCATCGTCTGCGTACTCGGCGATGTATTCGACTTTGGAAACCGTGTTGTCAGAAACTCCAGCGGTGTCAGCTATTTCTTGACGTGTGCGGTTTTGTTGTGGAGAATT
>JBOFQC010000932.1:0-5662 GCA_051660725.1 Thermoguttaceae bacterium | reverse complement strand
GTTTGTATGACACCACGGTATTTTCAGACAGTAAGCATTCGCCAGCAATGTACTCAAGGAACGAGTTTACCCACACTTGCTGTGCCGGCAACATCTCGATTCGTTTGACTGTCAGCTTTTTTCTGCGAGGTGGTGCCATTTTGTGCGTCCTTGTTTCCGGGTATTCAAATAAAGGTAACCGGTTAAAGGGTTTTAAGGAGTTAGGAGTTAGAAGTTAGGAGAGGAGACTTCAGACAGACAATCTCGAATAACCTGTTCACCTATTCACCTGTTTCCTAAATTCTGCCGTGAATGGCTAACAACAAAGTTATTCCAAAGGCTTTATCATTTTTTCAGGGTCAAGATATTCATCCAACTTTTCCGGCGATGCAATGTTCATCTCGACACAAACTTCACGGACCGTTTTGCCGGACCTAAACGCTTCTTTGACAATTTTCGCTGCTTTTTCGTAGCCGATATAAGTGTTTAAGCCAGTTGCAATTGCAAGGCTTTTCTCGACTCCTTTTTTACAGTTTTCTTCATTTGCTTCGATTCCACTGAGGCATTTTTCCGTGAACACCGTAATGACGCCGGAAAGAATTTTCACGCTTTCAATCACGACATCGCCAAGCAGCGGCATCATGATGTTAAGCTGAAACTGTCCGCCAAGCGAACCGGCAAGTGAAACAGTGGTGTCATTTCCAATAACTTTTGACGCCACTTGAATCGCGCTTTCACACAGTACCGGGTTGACTTTGCCGGGCATTATTGAACTTCCCGGCTGCAAATCCGGCAGAATTATCTCGTAAAAACCGCAGCGTGGACCTGATGAAAGAAAACGGATGTTGTTTGCAATGTTAAGCAGTGTTACCGCAATGCTTTTAATCTCTGCGTGTGACGCCACTAATCCGTCACGTTGTGCGTTAGCCTCGAAGTGGTTCACGGCCTCAACAAACGGAACCCCGGTTGCTGTTTCAAGAAGCTGTGCAACTTTGGTGCCAAATCCGGCGCAGCAGTTGATACCCGTTCCAACTGCAGTTCCGCCAACCGGAAGTTCGAGCAGTTGCTTCAGCGCGTTTTCAGCACGTGACACCGCAAGTTCAATTTGGCGAGCAAACCCGCTGAATTCCTGTCCGAGCGTGATTGGAGTCGCATCTGCAAGGTGCGTGCGGCCAATTTTCATAATGTGCTGCCAGTCATTGGATTTCTTGTAAAACACTTCGGCACAAGACTTTAATGCCGGTATCAAGTTTCGGCTTATCAGCAGCGCAACAGCAACGTGAATTGCAGTTGGAAAGGTGTCATTTGTACTTTGCCCGAAATTGACGTGATCGTTCGGGTGAATGCCAGAACTTGAAGCAGCATCGCCGTGACGCCAGTCGAAGCCAAGAATTTCCGCTGCACGGTTTGCAATTACTTCGTTTGCGTTCATGTTCGACGAAGTACCGGACCCGGTCTGGTAAACATCAATTGGAAATTCGGTGTCAAAATTCCCGCTGTAAACTTCGTAGGCCGCTTTCTTTACAGCGTCAACTTGCTTTGCGTTTAACGGCTTGCGCGACTTTTCAGAAAACGCGCCGAGTTCTGCGTTTGCGATTACTGCAGCCCATTTCACAAGTCCAATTGCCCGAACCAATTCTAGCGGTAACTTTGTACCAGAGACAGGAAAATTTTCAACAGCGCGCTGTGTTTGCGCTCCGTAATAAGCATTTTGTGGGACGAGCACGTCTCCCATTGTGTCGTGTTCAGTTCTCATTTTATTTCAGACCGCCGAATTTGCGGTCACGTTTTTTAAATTCTGTAATCGCCTGGTCAAGTGTCTTGTCATCAAAATCGGGCCAAAGAGTTTGCGTTACCCAAATTTCTGAGTAGCTCAATTGCCAAAGTAAATAATTACTCAGCCGCATTTCTCCTGCCGTTCGAATCAAAAGATCAGGGTCTGTCATGCCGGCAGTGTAAAGATGATCGGAAATGGTCTGTTCGTCAATTTGCTCTGCCGGTATCCCTTCTCGAATGATAGATTGCACGGCGTCAACTATTTCAGGCCTCGCGCCGTAATTAATAGCCAAGCATAAAACAAGGCCCGTGTTTTTCGAGCAGAGTTTTACGCTTTCATCCATTTCGTCAAGAATATGCTGCGGTATCCCGGTACGGCGTCCGATAATTGCAAGCTTCACATTGTTTTTCAGCAGTGTTGGACGTTGATCGACAATATAAGAAGAAAGAATTTGCATAAGAAACTCCACCTCTTCTTTTGGCCGCTTCCAGTTTTCGCTTGAAAAGCAGTAAAGCGTAAGCTGTTTCAAACCAATGTTCGAACAGTACTCGGTAATTTTCTTTACTTTTTCAGCACCAACTGCGTGTCCATCAGCGCGCGGCAACCCCTTCGATTGAGCCCAACGGCCATTTCCGTCCATTATTATTGCAATGTGAAGGGGTTGCACTGGAGTTTATTCCATATTTCTTTCAAAAAAATTACAGTTTACCAATTTTCGGCAAGGATTTCGAACCAAGCTCTCGGATGCAAACACGCGGCACAAGCTGGTGGTGCGGAAAGAGCTTTAGTGATGTAACCGCAATTTCGGCAACGCCAGGTGACTTCGGCTTTTTTATCGAAAACAGTACCGTCTTCAAGATTTTTGAGAAAACCACGGTAACGTTTTTCGTGTTGTTTTTCAGCAACCGAAATCGCCTTGAAAGCGGCAGCTACGTCTGCGAATCCTTCCGTTTTCGCGATTTCTGCGAATTTCGGGTAAATTGCGTCCCATTCTTCGTACTCACCGTCAGCGGCCGCTTTGAGGTTTTCAAGCGTTGTACCAATCACACCGGCTGGAAATGATGCGGTAATTTCGACCATGCCACCTTCAAGGAATTTGAAAAAACGCTTTGCATGTTCTTTTTCCTGCTCGGCTGTTTCAAGAAAAGCGTCGGCAATTTGCTCGTATCCGTCTTTTTTGGCCTGAGAAGCGAAAAAAGTGTAACGATTTCGAGCTTGTGATTCGCCGGCAAATGCTTTAAGCAGGTTTTTTTCTGTTTCTGTCCCTTTAATCTTAGCCATTTTTCTGTCCTTTCATTTAATTTTGCGAGTGCATTAGACTTACATTACGTAAAACAACGTAACTCGAGGCAGTTTTCTGATGAACGTAATTTTACCCCGTTTTTGTTGTAAATCAATACGCGCAGATTCTCGCGACCTATTAACGACCCTAATTGCCAAATCAGCTATTTTGAGTATATTTCTATAAATTATATGTTTACATTCCAAAAGCGTGCGGTGTTTGCCGATTATTTATATGCTGGATTCGGTTTATTGACCTGCGCGAAAAACTGAGCTGGTTCGTTAAACTCTAGCTCGCGCGATCCCTCGACTTTTGCGACTCTGTTTCCTTTGTCGAGAAAGTCATAAGCGAATTTTTTGAAAATTTCAGTAAATGGGAATCGAAATACAGAATATAACAAAAAAATTCGGGCAGTTTCACGCTCTACATGATGTTAGTCTCCGGATTAACTCAGGAGAGCTTTTTGCGCTTTTAGGTCCGTCTGGATCAGGAAAGACGACTCTTTTACGTATAATTGCCGGACTTGAGGAACCGACAGATTCGGTTGGACGGATTCTGTTCGGAGGCGAAAACGTGGCCAAGCAGAAAGTCGGTGACAGAGGCGTCGGCTTTGTGTTCCAGCACTATGCACTATTTCGACACATGACGGTGTTCGAAAATATTGCTTTCGGCCTAAGAGTTCGACCACGTTCTACGCGACCAAGCAAGCAGATAATACACGAAAAGGTGATGGAGCTTCTCCATCTTATCCAGCTTGACAATTTGGCGAATCGGTTTCCGCACCAACTTTCTGGAGGTCAGCGTCAACGCGTTGCTTTGGCGAGAGCTTTAGCGGTTGAGCCGAAAGTTTTGCTCTTGGACGAACCATTTGGAGCACTCGATGCGAAAGTTCGCCAAGAACTTCGCTCCTGGTTGCGGAGATTGCACAACGAAATACATCTTACAAGCGTTTTTGTGACACATGATCAGGATGAGGCACTTGAACTTGCCGACCGCGTTGCTGTTATGAATGCGGGAAAAATTGAACAGCTCGGCACTCCAGACGAAGTTTTTCACAAACCGGCAACGAAATTTGTGATGCACTTTCTCGGTTCCGTTAACCATTTTCGGGGCCGACTTGATCAAGGTAAAGTTCAAATCGGGAATTATAAATACGAAGTCGACGCTTACGCAACCGTTGATGTACGGGACGAACTCACTTCGGTTTTCGTCAGGCCGCACGATTTGACGATTTCACGTTTCCCGAATATGGATACGTACAGTATTGGTGCGTCAGTGGTTCGCATTCACTCCGCCGGAGCTCGTGTTCGTGTGGAATTGATAACCGAAACCAAAGATATTCTTGTTGCCGAAATTTCACACAGCGAACTTGCAGACCTTAATTTGGAAGCCGGCGCCGCTGTTTATGTGACGCCAAGAAACTTGCGAGTATTTGACTCTGCCGAGTCGACTTACGCTCCGAGAAAAGCGAAGTAAGTCATTTATGTTGTTACCGCCGAGCCCTGCTCGGCGTAGCTCCCCGAACTTCGGCTCCAGAGTTAACTCTTGGTGGCAACGGCGGTTTTCTTATAGCTCAAAATCGTGTGAAGCACAAAAATGGCAAGTGCAGCAAGAAGCAGTATCCACGCAATCTTTCGGTAGTCGGTTCGAATAGTGTCTTCGTCAAGCCAGCTGCCGAATTTACCGCCTGAATTTTTTTGCAGATTCGACTCGTCGTTTGAAAGCGTGCCAACAGAAAACGGATATGTTCCGCTGTTCGCTTTGACTTCGTAGATGCCGCACAGTTCTGCCGGAATAGCGACTTTACCGGCACGAATTGGCACCGTGATTGTCCGACTTTCACCGCTCGGCGAAAGTACCGTAATGGTGTCATCACCTGGTGCCGGTATGAATTGTGCCTCGGCCCCGAGCCGTAAATTATTATGCGGCACTCCGTATAACTGGTCGCTTCTGTCTTTTAATATATTCCACACCAGAATCGGCCAAGCAGGTGAAAGCGTTAGCGTGGAAACTCGTTCATTCAGTTGGATACGAAAATCCTTGCCTGTGTCTTTACGAATCTGCTCGGTAAAAAGATGAACATTTCCAGCGGAGACCAGCGGCAAACCGCCCATTGGTGCAGACTCGGAACCGGACCAAACAACGCCGTCAAGAGAAATGCCGGTTGTAAGTGGTGTCGAACGGTTCACGACAAACGGCCCAACAAACGATTGGATTTTATCCGTGTCGGATTCCGAGCAAACCCGTACCAACCACGGAGGCGTCGCCGAACCGGTGTGTGAAGATGACACCGTTTCCTCGGTGACGCCACTTCCTGAACCGGGCGGTGAATATTCATATCCGCTCCCGCAAAAAACCATGTCCGCTTCTTCCGTGTTCGGATCGACTATTTTCGCGAGTCCGCTGCTTTCCAACGCTTTTTGGATCGGTTGCTTCGTGTCACCCGGCACCCCCGTAATTCCGACCCGCACCGGTCTGCGCATCGGCGGTAAAAGAGTAAACCGGTTATCAATTGCAAGCGAATCACTGCCAAGTCGGATTTCAAGCGGAAAATCACCAGTGCCGGCATTTGCTGCGTTTTGATCGTTTGCGGTTACATTTAAGCGGAAACTCAGCACCTCGTC
>JBOFQC010000931.1:0-1695 GCA_051660725.1 Thermoguttaceae bacterium | reverse complement strand
CTCCAGCGGAAAAAAATATTTTCATAATTTTGTGAATGTCAATAATATGAGTGGCGTCACGTTGTTTTGGCACCAAACGGTTCCCGGAGACTACGCGTTGCTTCGTCCCCGGCTCTTTGTTCTTTAGTTAATTCCACCGCGACGTAATTGGTCACTCGTATTACTCGGATGTAATTTCCTTTGCCATTGGGGGTTGCGTCCGTCCCAAGGAGAAAGGTCGTCAAACGCGTTCTGATCACGCATGTAACCGGGATTGCCAAAAATCAATTTGCATCTTTTTTCCAGGCTCTCGTTTCCTTTCAGCCTGTCGAGAAACCAACTGTAACTGTCCTGATCAACAACTGCGTTTTTCAATCCTTCGCGTTCAATTTCGTTTAATGATGCGTACCATTTTTCGACATCATCCAATATCTTTGTAATTTCATTTTCATCGCACGACTCCTGACTTACATAATAACACAGACTTACATAATAACGCTGATTTATAAACGTATTTCGGAGAGTGCCGGGCGTTATGGTGTCAATAATATTCTGAATTCGCGTGTCGAATTCATCTTTAAGTTCCGGCGTGTACGCACGAAGATATTCAAAGATTTTCTTGTCGCAACTAAAATCACGGATAGCTTTTATCTCGCTCAAATCACGAGGTGAGATTTCTATCTTTTGCTCGCATGTTTCCGTTACTGTTTTATTTATCGGAGCCTCAAGCGTGATTTCCGGTTCCGTACAAATTGTCACCACCAAATGGCCGACTGCTCCATTTTTTCGTATTTCTTTCCAGTACGGCGTGTCTTTATCGCTTCCGTGAATATTTCCTTCGGGCAAGAAACAAAAACCATAGAAATTTTCAGGATAGACTCCGTTTTCAAGATCAACTTCAAATGGAATCCCAACCAGCCAGTGCTGTGTGCGTCCGGATTTTCCTGATTTTATTGGTTGCCAAACATCTTGGACATACGCGAATTCATTTGTGCCGTAAGATGAGTTCCAATCCAGTTGCAGGCCGCTTTTATCGTCTTTAAAATAAAATGAAAAGATTTTACGGTCCATTCCTTTACTGTAAGCAACCGATTTCGGAAACGCCCACGTCGTCGAATCGGTATTGTTGTCAAATGTCATTTTAATATAAACGACATCTCCGACCTGAATTTTTTCGGGATAAACCTCAATTTTCGGCGGACAAAGTTCCATTGAATCATTTGCTGCAATTTCAGCCGCTTCCTCGACTACATTTTCGGCAAAAGCAAATGTTGCCGACGCATAAATCACCACCAACCAACAAATCAGAGCATGAAATTTTCTCATAATGATAATGGGGTAATGGGTTCCCGGAGACTGCGCGTTGCTTCGTCCCCGGCTCTTTTTTCTCATTTACAATTGAAAACCTTCGACGGGGTATTCTTTCGCAATGAATTTAGCAGCTTCCGGTGCGTTTGTGACTTTCATGTTTTCACCGTCCCAGTCGATCTTCTTGCCGACTTTGTACGCAACGGTGCCAAGCAACACAGTTTCGGCAAGCGGGCCGGAGTACGCAAAATCGCAAGTGGTCGGTTTGCCGTTCTTGATCGCGTCGATCCACTCGGAGTGGTGACCAATCGAGTTCGGAATCGTTGGCTCAGGCCGCTTGTAATCAGCAAACTTCGCTTCCGGGAAAAGTATGTGTCTTCCGTAATCGGCCATTATGAAACCGTCTTC
>JBOFQC010000930.1:0-3087 GCA_051660725.1 Thermoguttaceae bacterium | reverse complement strand
CTTTCCGGGCCAATTGACATTGACAAAATGGACTACCTGTTTCGGGACAGTTTGCATGCCGGGGTTCCGTACGGACGTCATTTCGACCAGAACCGCTTGATTTCGAGCCTGTGCCTTAACGAAGCAGGAGACGGACTCGCCATTTCCGACAAGGGAAAAACCGCTGCCGAACTAATGGTTTTTGCCAGATACGTTATGTTTAACGAAGTGTATTGGCATCACAGCGTCCGGGCAGCAACCGCAATGTTACAACGTGCTTTCAGTATACTTTTTCACAAGCTGGATGTAGAACGTTGTTTCACCAGTACCGAGCAGGAAATGATTGAATTGCTGCTTAAAGCTTGCTGTGGTACTTCTGCGGAACCGTTGATTAACGGGCTTTTTGGACCTAAACGGAAACTGTATAAAAGGGTCGCGCAGTTCAGCATAATGGAGAACCCGGAGTGTTATAAACGCTTGGCTGGTAAACCTTACGATTGGCTCTGCGAAGAATCGCTGAAAATGCTCGGCTCACTTAAAATCGAGAAAAACAGTGGGAAACCAGACGTTGATCCAACCGGTTTACTGGAAAACGAAGCGTTGAAAGAATCGCTGATTTTAATCGACGCTCCGCCGGTTACACGTGAAGTCGAATTAAAGATTTCGGTGCATTACCCGAAAGAAGACGTGTACCGCCCACTTGAAACCGTTTCTCCGGTTGTTCGCGCCTTGGCAAAAGAACAGTTCGACGATTTCGTCAAACGGGTGCGAATTTTCGCACCCGCTGAATTGAAAGTTGAAATCTAATATCTAACGTCTGGCATCTAACAAAACTACTCGACTCGAATAGCGGTCATATCTTTCGGATCAATTGTGATTTTCTTGTCCGAAACTTTTTCGAGTCTGTCTTCCCACGGGTTCGAGATGTAAACGACTGGGTCAACTTTTTCTCCCTTTTTCAGGAACTCAAGGTTCACCGTCTGCGGCTGGTCAGTTGGGTTGTAAAGTCGAACGAATAAACCCGGCCCGTAAAGCTTTTCTGCTTCAGCTTTTTCTTTGTCGAGATATTCCCGGCACGGTTTTAAGCGGGTTACAAGCACGTTTTCGTTGTCCAGCTTGAGTAATTTATCAACGCCAGCACTGAAAGCAGATTCGTCATTTGTTGTCAGGAATTTTACAACATTATATTTTCCAACATACGGCTGGATAGTGTACGCAAAAGCAAGTTTCCCATCTTGGCCAGCTTTGTAATTCGTTTCCCAGTGATTATTACACACCCACGAGTAAATCGTACCGTTCGGATCAATGTGCTCCCGCCACGCTTTTAACGTGTTATCCCAAGCCGGAGCAAGCATAACCGGTGCGAATTGTACAAGCGGAGCACTCGGTGTTCCAAAATCAACTCCGAGTTCGTCATTAGAGAGATTACATAATTTCTGAACACAGTAGAAATTGCGGTTTGCGCCTGGAAGTTGGTCTTTCTCGACTTCAACAACTGCCCACGGAGTGTCAACTCTCCATTTTCCACCAGGTACATTGAACGGGAAGCCGAAGAAAATCCCTTCTGGGCGACGTTCCATTTTTTTATCCATGACATTGACAATGTACACTGTTGGCTTGTTTTTATGCAGTAATACAAGCCGGCTCAACTTCTCGCAGTTTGGAGCCGTTGATATTATTTCCAGACTCGCAAACGCTCCCTTATTAGCTGCCGTAATTTCAACATCACCTGTAATTCGTGAGTGGTTTTCACTGGCGTTTCGGCCAATAATGCAGAGATAATCGTCCAGCCCTGCGTTTCCGTCATCGCCGGGATTTACAAACTCGTGGTCGCTTCCTTTAAGTTTAAGTGAAATAATCGCGCCTGTTTTCTTGTCGACTTTTACGGTTACAATACCGTTTGTCAGCGTCCCGTTTTCCGCATTAGCAACCGGAGAATCCGCATCAATATTCGAAGATGATGCCGTATGCGAGGAAACTAATTCTTTTGTTGAATCAGCTAAGCGTTTCATTGAGCCAGAATTATAAATGGCAAGCGCATTTTCCTCCAATTCTTTTGCACCGGAAAAGCCCCGTTTGGCGTAATTCTGCTTGTATTCGTCCTGCTGTGTCACAAAATCACTATCAGGCGCAGAAATACTGTTATGCGCACCCCATGTGTGCTCGTCGTACATGATAATATCAGTCCAAACATCATCAAATTTGCCGACGTTTTCGGGGAATTTTTCCGGTGCATTAATAGCCCAGTAAAGCTCGGCATTTTTAAGTGAGTCTTTTGCAGTACGGTTGATTGCCGTTGCTTCCGAGGTACTCGCGGCACCGTCTTCCCAGTACGGGGTGTAGTCGCCGCTTACAACCGGGAGTTTGTCGCCGTACCGCTTTTCGAATTCTTTCATGAAATCGCTGTTGCGGGAAAGCACAAGTTTCGGATAATGAAATTTTTCGTTCCACTCTTTCACAACGTCTGACACCACACGGTTCGGGCGTCCGTTGTCCCCTTCAATACCGTACCGAATCGGAATCATGTCGTATTCGAACACTCTCGGTTCGGTTGAATGAGCGAGCCAATCTTTACCTTCAAGAATATTGAAAATTTCCTGTTCGGTAATCTTGTGACCAACCGGCCTGCCGTGAAATTGGTGGTAACCGGTGTCAGAAAGGTAACAAAGCACCCGCTCCTTACCGGACGGCGAAACCCAGTAGAACGGCTTTTCGCCCCAATAATAAAGGCGTCCGACACGGTGTCCGGCGTTTGGTCCCATTGTCATGTACTTGATACCGGATTTCGCAAGTGCCGGCACTAACCCCCAGGTATAACCCGGTACGTCGGTTTGCATTGCGCTGGTTACTTCAAAACCGTGTTCACGTCCAAACCGAATCGCGGCTCCGAGCAGCTCGAAAAGTTCTTCGTCACTGAATAACCCGGTCATCGCCTGCGAATACATGGCGTCAATATGGATGTCACCGTTTTTCGCCGCTTTTATAAACGCTTCTTTTTCTTCCGGTGTCGCTCTGTTCAAAAATTCATCAATTGCCCACATCCCTTCCGGGTGGAATTTGAATCGGGCTTCTTCCGGATAATCTTTCGTTTCTTCGATGTATTTCAGG
>JBOFQC010000929.1:0-5480 GCA_051660725.1 Thermoguttaceae bacterium | reverse complement strand
GACACTACAGTCGCACGCACATAAAGGTCGTCGTCGGCCATTTTGTATGAAGCGGAAGTTCCTTCAACCGTTTTGAATACTTCACCGATTTTGTCAGAATAAACGGGGAATGTTCTTGCCGGTTTCTTTTCGCCAGCTGGGTCTTCGACTTCCGTTGTTGTCTGGTCGAACCCTTTTTTCGTTCCGTTGAAGCGAATTGTATATTTCACACCTTCTTCCGGTTTGACTTTTACGGAAAGAGTTTTGGTTTCCTTGTCGAAATCGACCGTTTCAAACTCGACACCACTTGAGCAGTAGAAATCGCCTTTGTACATTGCCTGAAGAATTTTTTCCGGCGTAAGTTCGTCAGCACGAACCACGAACCAGTAGTTTCCGAGGTCAGTTGTTTTCGGACCGGTTTGTAAGTAGTCGTGCGTGTCGTCATTTGCAACACCGTAGAGTGGAAGCAAACCGTTTTCAAGACGGAATGAGTTCACAATATCCCAGAACTTTTCAATATCCCAGAATTTTTCGTGCGGTACGTAAACCGGATTACAGTTCAGAAATTCGTAAAACCTGATTTCAGGAACGTCAATGTAATCTTGCGGGTAACCGTCAAAGTAAACCCAGTGCGGATGGTTTGCGATCATGAGTACTTCACGTCCGGTTTCACCGGCGTACTGGGTCAGGTAATCAGCGTTGCGTCTGAAACAGTCGGCAACGGAAGTGCCCATTTGGAAAGGTAATGTGTTTACAACATTAATGACGTTGTCATGCACAGCACGTCCGTGAATTCCAGAATTTTGTTCGTGACCGGGAATCGCGATGAATTTGCCCGGTTCGTTTACTTTGTCAATGAATTCGGTAAACATTTTTAGACGAACCTGCGTTTTTCCATCTTTTTCACGGGTCTCGACCCAATCTTTGCCGTATTTTTCTATGTATTTGTCGAACAGTTCTTGTTTGACGTTACCTTCACCAACTGTACGCCAGTTATCGGAGTTGTTTTGCATAGCCGAATGGTCGGTCAGCGAAACGAAGTTGTAACCACGATCTTTGTACCAATCAATTGCTTGTTCTGGAAATACGTTTCCGTCTGACCAGAAGGAGTGCATGTGGAAGTTTCCTTTGTACCAATTGCCACCCTTCTCAGCGGCAAAAAGCGTTGTCGAAACTGCAAAAATAAACAGAGAAGTCAGTAATCTTTTGTACATGTGATTTTGTGCAAATCGCAACCATAATGGTATTGATTTACTGCTTAGGTGTGAATCAAAAACGCCTTGCGGCAAGGCTTAAAGTATTGTATGCGTATGATTAAAACTTTTTCCAGTATAACACAAACGCATTTGAAAAAATTGTTATCTAAATCTGGAGCCACCCCTTTGTTGAGGTATTGTACCTTCCTCAATTGTGCCTTTCATTTCCAGTTCAATTTTTTTGTCGCCTTTAGAGGTAACATTTATCTCAAAACCGGAAGTTTCTTTATTTGAATACATTGGCGGGATGTGGAAAGTTTCATTTATTGCTTCACGGACAGGCATTGCAGCCCCAAATCCTTCATGTGGCCCCTCATTCTCCATTGGAGGGGAATTTCCGCGTTCGGCTGTTCGCTTCGAAATTGTAATATAATACTCACCGGGAAAGACACCATCATCCGTGTTCAGTGTAGTCATTTTAAACTTTCCAGATGCGTCAGTCAAGCCAAATGCACTTCTTCCGTTTGGATCAGATTTGGGAACAAAAGAAACTCTGGCACCTTCTACAGGCTCACCTTCCCACGTTACTGTTCCCCAACATGGTACGAGACCTTTCAGGCGGTTGCTGCCACAACCTGTAAAGGTGAATGCTACCAGTGTAAATGCAATGCAAATTGATATTTTTAAAAAGGTTTTCATTGTGAAACTTAAAATGCTTGGTGTTTTGAAGTAGGTTAAGACAAAAGAGGCAGAAAAACAACTCTGCCTCGATAATTTTTACTGTAAATCGTAGTAAAATCCTTTCTTATGGAAGTGAAGTCGATTCGCCACCATTTATCGAACCCATAGCACCCCAAACACCATACGGCGAGGCTCCTGAAACATTTTTCTCATAACCCCAATTCAGACCACCACTTGAGCTGTCAACTCGAACAAAATCGAGGTTGCCGGTATTGATAGTATCTGAAACGAATCGTACCGAAGCGTCACCCATTGTTACATTTACGCCCCCAGTGTGATTACTTGTCGGAGGAAGAAATGCTGTGTAACGCCCGGGTTGTTTTACGTAGTCAAACCCACATGTTATTGAGTTAGGTGGTAATATTGTATTCATACTGCAACATGTATTTGTTTCGTAAAACGCATTTTTTCCTTGTCCACTCCACGGACGAACATTATCGCTTAAATTACGGTAAGTATTGCCAGCTTTGAACGAGAGACAGTGGCTCGGCGGTTCTGTCCAAGTATCAACTTCGCCAAGATAACCGGATTTCACATTCATGTCTTCACCAGTTCCCATGCTGGTACATCTTTCGCTGACAATTAGAGTATTGCTTGTACCATCAGACATTGCCGAGAAATTTTTGTTTCTGTTTTTTGATGATACCCAGCATTCAGGAAAAATTGTTCGCGGATTGTAAGTACTATAATAATCACTAGCATGGTAGTAGTAATAAGGAGAGTAATCCCCTTGTGAAAAACAATAGCTTGTCGGGCTTGGGTCCGTATCATTTCCACCACCGGCTTGCCCATCTGACGGACAAATTATTACGCCCCACTTACCACGAAAACCGGGATTAAGATAATTTGGTTCTTCTGTAACTTGGTGGCTTCTCATATACGGTTTGTCATCGAAACCGCTGGCGGCTATTGACGAAAAACGTGCGGTTTGCTCCATATACGGTAGCAGACCCACAAACGGCGAATAAGCAGAGTTCCAGTCGGTGCCCATACCAAATGCCGGGAAAGCATTGTTAGCATCATGGTATGTGTGAACGGCCAAACCGATTTGTTTCAATTGGTTTGAGCATTGCATACGTCGGGCTGCTTCTCGAGCAGACTGCACTGCCGGAAGTAGCAGAGAAATCAATATGCCAATGATCGCTATCACGACTAGTAATTCCACAAGAGTAAAGCCAGAAAGTTTGGCTCTCTTTTCGGTTTTTGACTGTTGGGGATTTTCAAATTTCATAAAACATCTCCTAAGTTAATCTAATTGGTTGACAATAATAAAAATGAACATTTCGATTTTTTTACATTACAACATCAACTTTATATGAACGGCATCTATCAGCCATCTTACCTTCTTACCCATAAACCAGCTTGGCGTTGGAATTTTCTACTGGTTGTGGTATAATGCGGCTAAAGCTGTTTGAGTTGCAGTCTAAACTGAAACAGTTAGGAAATAATTAGAGTTATGTTAAAAATCACATCAAAAATACAAATACCTTTGGAAGAGCTGCGGTTCACTTACGTTCGCAGTTCAGGACCGGGTGGGCAGAACGTGAATAAAGTGTCGAGTAAAGCCGTTCTGCGCTGGAATCCGGCTGAAAGCAACATTCTGTCACCAGAAACTTTTCAACGGCTCGTGAAACTTTTTCCGTCTCACTGTACAAAAGAAGGCGAAGTCATAATTGCGAGCCAAAAAACAAGAGACGCACTGAAAAACAAAAACGCCTGCCTGCAGCAATTACAGCGTATGATTTTGGAAGCGTTAAAAGTGCCGAAGCCGAGAATTCCGACCAAACCGACCAAAGGTTCAATTGCGCGGCGGCTGGATGACAAAACGAAAAACGCTACGAAAAAACAGAATCGACGTCGTGTCGATTTCGATTAGTGTTAGCTGCCGGTTAACATAACATTCATTTCAATTATACAACATGCAAATTTGTGTTTATTGCGCATCAAGTTCAAAGGTAGCGCCATTATATTTTGACGCGACCGAACGACTGGCTTTGGAATTCGTAAAATCAGACGTTAAAGTAGTTTACGGCGGCGGAGCCGTTGGTCTAATGGGTAAATTGGCCGACACTGTTTTGGCTAACGGCGGATCAGTAAAAGGTGTCATTCCGAAATTCATGCACGAAATCGAATGGACGCATTCCACTCTAACCGAACTCGAAATAGTCGAAACAATGAGCGAACGGAAAATGCGATTCCTCGACGATGTTGACGCTCTTGTTGCACTGCCTGGTGGAACCGGTACAATGGAAGAACTGCTTGAAGCGATCACCTTAAAGCGACTCGGCAAATTCACGAAACCGATTTTGATTCTCAACACCGGCGGCTTTTACGACCCGCTGATTGAAATGTTCAAACGTTGCGTCGACGAGAACTTTATGAACGCCAAACACTTGGAAATCTGGAAAGTGGTAAATGAACCAGAAGAAGTTCTCCCTGCAATTGCCGTTTCTCCAAAGTGGAGCAAAGACGCAATTAAGTTTGCAGCGGTTTAGAAGGAAGAAGTGACGTTAGACGTTAGACGTTAGACGTTAGATTTTATATTTCTAACTCCTATCTCCTTATATGTTACAAGTTTTTACCTTTTTGAAATACACGAATATGAGAGCCAATAAAACTTCTTTCCGACAAAATTATTTATTAATTTTTGTTCTGTTTCTTTGCGTTTCTGCGTTTTCTTTTGCTTCTAAGACATTTTTATTTGCTCAGGATTTAACCGAAGAGCAGACTCTGACACTTGAACGTACACGTTTTTCCGGCGAATTTGGAGCGGGCGGTTTTTCCGCAAATTGGGCGGACGCAGCATATTTTCCTGAACCGGTTTACTTAACCCAAAAGCCGACAAAAGATTCGTGCGGCGGAAATGATATCGTCGCAATCAACCCGGTTAAAGAAACCCAACTTGCCGAAAAACAAAAAGCAGAAAACGCCGAAAACCATGAAAACGCTGAAAACTTAGACGCCAAAAACGCGGATTCAGAAAATACAGATGCGGAAACTGACACTTTTAAAGAAATTCTGGTTCACGCTTCCGAGCTTGTGCCGAGTGGTGCGTCGACGCCACTTGCGGTGTCAGGGTTTACGTTTTCTCCTTCTTTTTCACACTTGTTGGTTTTCACGAATACGCAAAGAGTGTGGCGTCAACACACGAAAGGGGATTACTGGGTACTTGATCGAAGTTCACGTTCTTTACGCAAGCTGGGAACGCAAATCAATGCCGCCCCTTCTTCGCTTATGTTTGCAAAAATTTCGCCTGACGAAAAAAATGTAGCTTACGTTTATAACAACAATATTTACGTCGAAAACCTCACTTCCGGTGACACGTTTCCGCTTACCACAACAGGGGGAGAACGATTCATAAATGGAACATTCGACTGGGTTTACGAAGAAGAACTTGATTTGCGTGACGGTTTCCGTTGGAGTCCCGACGGGAAAAAAATTGCGTTTTGGCAACTTGATACCGAAGGAGTTCCGGTTCACACAATTATTAACAACACCGAGGCGTTTTATCCGACTTTGACGCAGTTCAAGTATCCACGAACCGGCACCACTAACTCTGCCGCC
>JBOFQC010000928.1:0-2970 GCA_051660725.1 Thermoguttaceae bacterium | reverse complement strand
AATGGGTAACGGACATCACTTATGTCGAAACGCTCGAAGGCCGGTTGTTCGTCGCTGCTATCATCGACCTGTTTTCACGGAAGGTCATTGGCTATTCGATGGCTGATCACATGAGAGCGGAGTTAGTGGTGTCAGCATTGCGAATTCGGCAAGCAGAAATGCGAATGGATATATCCGCATGGAGTTTATGAAACGCTAAAGGAAGCGGAGGCGTCAATCATCGAGTTATCGAGATGTTTTACAATTCGAATCGAGTGCATCAGTCGTTGGGACACATGACACCAAATGAATTTGAGTTGCGCTATATTGACCGAGAGAAGGAGTTGACGACAACGGTTCGCTGAGTTATAAATTTAGCGGTGCGATGAAGCGGAAGGAGCACTGCTGAGGAGCAACTCGCCGAGGAATAACGTATGAACGGAGAAGTCTGCACGGTCATTTGACTGGGCGGATTCTTCATCCAAAACTTCTCTGTTCATTATGCCTTAAAAACTATTTTCGGTCTACTAACCAAATTGATGGTTGGTTGTACTGTCCGTTTTCTCTGGGGCATGTCAGAAGTACCCCCTAGGGGAATCGAACCCCTGTTACCGGACTGAGAACCCGGTGTCCTAGGCCACTAGACGAAGGGGGCAAACTCGTTAAAAATCAACTAGTTTCCAATATTCCCAGCCATTTTCCTATGTTGTTGCGTTTTGTCAAGCCCTAAAATACTGCTCGCAAACAAATTTTTTCCTGCGTTAATAGAAGGATGTCGGAAAATAACTGCCAATTTCTACCTTTTTAAAAAATTGACAGTTACTCGTCCACTTGTCGGATGACCGGAACTATTGTCAGTTATTCCATCTGGCATCATTTTTCTTCTGCCATTCACGGTCGGCCCATTTTTTCAGATCAGGATCGTCGCTGCCGCATGTCCAATCGACCGGCTTGGAATCAAGCTCCGGCAGGTCCTTGCCGAGTGTGTCTCGATTCGCATTGTACCAATCGGCCCAAGCATGTTCATCATCGCCAAAATTTTCGCCAGTCAGTCGTACCAATGCCACTTGCGCTCCCCATCGTGTGTTGGAATTGTAATGATAAAGTAGCGGAATCAGATCAACAACAACCGACGGATCGCCAAGCATACCGAGAGCATGTGTTGCATACCAACGGTGAGCGTTGTCTTTCACGACTTTCTCACCCGCTATTTTAGTCAATAATTTTGCTGCCTTGTCGCTCTTGATCGTGGCCAATCCGAGAATTGCCTCATCGTAAGCCGAAAGCTTCGTTCCACCAGGATTACCAGGTTCCGGCCCTTCAAGCAGTTTGACCCATTTGCTCTCAAACTCATCACGGGCATTTCCCACTTCGAAATTTTTCGGATCCAAAGCGTAAGAAAAATTTGTTTCGGTGCTCAAATACGATACCTGTTGTCTGGGTGTCAGTTTCTGAAACCAATCCGTATTCTTAATTTCGTCCAAACGTTTTTCCAATTCAGGAGCAAGAATTGACAGTTGCGGCGTTTTTTCGTACTTCTCGAACATTTCCTGCGTTAACGGTTCGGTACGAATATATTTCAGTTCCGGAAATGAATCAACAAATTTTTTGAATTCCTCTGGTGTCGAGGTGAGAAAATATGCGATTAATTTGCCATCTTCCGGTTTCGTACGAAAATATCCGGCATGAACACCGGATTCCGCTAATTTAGGACGTATTAAATTAAGGTACTCCATCGGTTTTTTCGGAATGAAGTCACCTGCCGGTTCGAAAACTATCAAGTGTGTAAATCCAGCTTCTGGTGTCGCATATCCGTCACCAGTTCGCACGGATTCCTGTATCGTTTTTTCGTACTTCTCGAAAGATTCTTTTGTTAGCCGTTCCGAACTGACAAATTCGATTTCCGGTAACGACTCGATAAACTTTTTAAGCTCTTCCGGGTCATCGGTACAGAGCGATCCGACGAGTTTTCCGTCAACAGCCTTCGTTCGGAAATACCCAGTAGCCGGTCCTTCGTTCACAAGTTTCGCACGGAACGGCAACAGAAATTGCATCGGATTGCGAGGATTAAAATCGCCCTTCGGTTTGAACGTAACAATGTGCGTGAACCCGGCAACACCCGGCGTACCCTCTGTAGCGAAACCGCCGTCTACTGGAGGAAGTGATTCCTGTTCAGTCTTTTCGTACTTTTCGAACGATTCTTTTGTCAGCCGTTCTGATTTGACGAATTCGATTTTCGGTAACGATTCAATTAACTTTTCAAGTTTTTCTGGATCACCGGTACAGAGCGATCCGACGAGTTTTCCGTCAACTGCCTTCGTTCGGAAATACCCAGTAGTTGGCCCTTCATCCATAATTTTCGCGTTGAACGGCACCAGAAATTGCATCGGGTTCCGAGGATTGAAATTGCCCTTCGGCTTGAATGTAACAAGGTGCGTGAACCCTGATACACCCGGTCCACCACCAGTAACGAAACCTTCGTCGGTATCGTCTTTGTCGTCGGCAGATTTGCTGGTGTCATCAGGAGCGTTTTCGACTTTCACGCTGTCCGCTTTAGGTGTTTCGGCGACGAGTTGCACTTTCATCAGACCGAAGCAAAACAACATGTACACAAGAGTTAAGATTCCGATTTTTTTCATTGTTGATTCCTTTAAGGTAAGGGGGTAATTTTTCAAGCGTTTGATCCGCTCTTTGACGTCATGATTTTTATAAAGTTGAACCCAGGCAAAATATTTTGGTTTGTTCTGGTTAAGCATGAGCATTGATTCGGCAAAGGCTGCAGTACCGTTTTTTTCTGATCCGAACGCTTCCGAATCACAACGCCATTCAGCTGCTTCGGTAAATTTTCTCAATGCAAACCAGACAAATGGATTGAACCAGTGTATTGTCGCAATCAATGACAGAAACAGCGTTTTCAGGCCGTCATGGTGCCGGGCATGTGAAAGTTCGTGCTTCAAAATACCTTGACGTATGGGTTCCGAAGAGTCTTCC
>JBOFQC010000927.1:0-11147 GCA_051660725.1 Thermoguttaceae bacterium | reverse complement strand
TTCACTTGCGGCCAACTTGCGTCGTCGAAACCAACACTTGTCCAATTGTTCGGGCCGTTCCAGTCACCGGAATGTGAAAACCTTGCGTCATATCTGATATTCGACTCCGGCAACCTGTAATTAGGCTGCGGATCGGCTGTGTAAATCTCGTAAGGACCAACGGTAAACTCACGCCAAGTCGAATCACGCAACCCGGTGTCAGGATTTTTCGGCGGCAACGAACCGAGATTGCTGTAAATTAGCCCTTTCCAACTTTCATCTGTCAGAATTTCAAGTTCCTTCTTTCCATTTGCTGCGGTAAAAGTAGCGTCGAACAGAAATCCAGGCACTCCGCTGTTTTTGTGCGAGAAGCCGTCTTTTCCAAAATACCACATCAGAACCGCAATTGTGTTCTTACCTTTTTGCAAAGAATCGGCAATGTCAACGACATCGTAGTACGTGTCTTCCGGAGTCGGACCACGTTTCAAGCCCCCTTCAAACACAACCATTTTACCGTTTACGTAAAGCCAGTACTTCGAGTCGCAAGCTATCCGGCAAACCGCTTTTTCAGGCACCGTCTCCAATTCAAACGACTTGCGGAAAGTAAACCACAAATTCGCAGGAACCGGATTAGGCAAGTCTGCTGCGACAACCCAATTCGCCTTAAAATCATCAGCCGGAATGTTGTGCTCCGCTTTAGCTGAAAGCGAAAAACCAACTATTATTATAGATAATAATAACGAAAGAATATAATTAGTTGTTTTCATATTTCATTACTCCTGGAACTAATACCGTAAGCATAAATGACAAACCGCCGACGTAAGTCGACGGTTACGAATACAATATGAGATACATACCGGGAACTTACGCCCCCGGCTCGAACTCAATCAAATTACTGATTCTCTTTGTCAAACGCACCGTCAAACGCAATATTGCTCGGAGCAAAATCAATCTTTTTAACAAATTCGCACGCTTCTGTAGCACCGTATTCGCGTTCCATTCCCATGTCTTCCCATTCGACTGAGAGCGGACCTTGATAATTAATGGCGTTAAGAGCACGAATGATTTCTTCGAAGTTGACACCACCGTGACCGAGTGAACGGAAGTCCCAACCACGTCTCGGATCACCGAAATTCAAGTGCGAAGCAAGAATACCGGTACGACCATTAAGAGTAACAATCGCGTCTTTCATGTGAACGTGATAAATCCGATCCGGGAACATGCGAATGAATTCGACAGGATCAATGCCTTGCCAAATCAAGTGCGACGGGTCAAAATTGAAACCGAATTCCGGTCTCCATTTCAGCGCTTCAAGGGCCTTTTCCGCAGTGTAAATGTCAAACGCAATTTCTGTCGGGTGAACTTCAAGAGCGAATTTTACGCCACATTCGCCGAAAACATCCAGAATTGGATTGAAACGCTCGGCAAGCAGTTTAAAGCCGTCATCAATCCAGCTTTGCGGAACCGGCGGGAACGAGTAAAGATACGGCCAAATACTCGAACCAGTAAAACATGTAACAACCTTCACGCCCATTTTTTGAGCAGCTCTGGCTGTGTCCATGAGTTCTTTCGCACATCTTTCATTTATTGCGTCTGGATTTCCGTCACCCCAGATATATGCAGGCAGAATAGCTTTGTGACGTTCATCAATTTTGTCTAAAACTCCTTGACCAACAAGGTGAGCAGCCAGAGCCCAACAGCCGAGCCCGTTACTTTTCATTATTTCGAGACGTTTTGCGCAGTAATCGCTCTCTTTCAATGCTTTTGGAACCTCGAACAGTTCGCCCCAACAAGCGAGCTCAAGTCCGTCAAACCCGAATTTCTTCGCCTTGACTGCAAGTTCTGCAAGCGTTAAATCAGCCCACTGTCCGGTTGTCAATGTTACAGGTCGTGCCATTGCGTAAACTCCTTTACGTAAAGTGTTAAATTGCTTGTGTAAATTATTTAGTTATGCTGTCAAAAACGACATTAACTGCATTGTAACTGGTTTTACACACAATTACAAGAAACTGGAGGGGAATTTTTTAGACACCAACCGGCAGAGCGCCTAGTTAATAGTAAAGTATGTGACGCCTGAAATCTAACGTATGATGTCTGATGACAACCTCAAATCATTTTGCCGTTGGTATCAACTTTGGCGGAGGAACTTTCAAGCCGCCGACAGTACCGTATTTCTCTTGCAGCTCTCGGTGATCAAACTGTAAAAAACTCCACAGTTCTGGCGGCGGATTCATGTCAAGCCACTCTTTAAGAAGCGATTTAACAATCAAGTCATATTTTTTTCTGGAAGAACCGTGCGCATAACACCTTCCTGTAAAACGTCTTAAATCGCCATCAAAATTGGGCCCAATATGAAAAAGCTCGTGAACAATTGTCTCGAGCTTCTGAGATAAAGATAAAGCCATAAAGCGTGGAACGCTCACGTATAAGATGTACAAATAATTTGTTCCGTCTTCGCGTACAAGAGATTGAATTCTCCAAGTTCGGCCTCGTCGCGTAGTAAATTCTTCGCCGCCTTCAAATTTTAACGGTGTCAGCGAAGCAAATACGCCGTATGCACTTGAATTCTTTGTTTGCGAAAAACTCACTGCCACCCGACTCATGTCAATATGCTTTAAGGCAGGTACACGGAAACAAACATCTTCACAAACACGCCTTACCGCATCTGTGTAATTAAATGAAAAAGTTTTTCTGCTTTTCGACACAGCCAAAGAAAAAAACAAATATATGCAAAAAAAAAGCCTTGCATTGCGCAAGGCTTAAACATTATCTTCACTAATTATTCTTCAACGGAAGGAACAACAGCTCTTGATTTAGTTCGGTCATTTTTACCAACAAATTCAAGAATCACTCGTGTTCCGGCGTCACCTAACCTTGGCTTAGCCAAACGTAAGATACGTGTATAACCACCTTCTCTATCAACGAAACGCGGCCCTATTTCATTGAAAAGTATGGAAACCGCTTCCTTACTTCCAATAATCTGAAGAGCACGTCTGCGTAGAGCAAGTGCAGGAGCAACTGCCTGGTTCCACTGCTGCCATTTTTCACTCGTTCTCCATGCTTTCCATTGCGAAGAAGTACGATCATTATTCGGCGCACTGTATGCCGTGGCCTCGTCAAGGTATTTTTGTGCCTTCTTGGCCAAAGTAATACATCTTTCAACAAGTGGTCTGACTTCCTTTGCTTTTTCCATTGTCGTAATGATACGACCTGGATATTTCGGCGGCTTGGGATCAAGCGGACCTAAAGAAGCTTCGTCAACCTCTTTTTCAGTCATTAAAAGTGAAATAACAAGGTTACGGAGCAAAGCACGTTGATGCTTGGGATTTCGACCAAATTTTCTACCAGCTCTTCTGTGTCGCATTGTTGAATAATATCAAAAAAAATTCTTTATATTTACGCCAGTTAACAAACAATCCTAATAACTTGTAGTTTGACAAATGAAAATAAAACTACATCACAGGAAAAGGATTTGAAGTCGTAGGTGCTGCTGACTGCGGAATCCGCATTCCTAAACGAAGCCCAATACTCGTCAGTTTGTCTTTGACTTCATTTAATGTTGTTTCACCAAAATTTCTGACTTCTAAAAGCGAATCCTCTGTTCTTGTAACAAGATCACGCACTGAAAGGATATTTTCAGCCTCAAGGCAATTCATTGCTCTAACTGACAGATTTAAATCGCTAAGCATCATCGAGAGTTTTGATTCCAACGCTGGATCAACTCCCGTTACAGTAGCTGTTTTTGTCTTCGCAAAAACAGGTTCGTCTAATTTGTCGTACTGTACAAAAGGATTCAAATGCTTACGCAGAATCTTAGCAGCTTCGACAAGTGCTGATTCGGGATCAACGGAAGCATCCGTCCAAATCTGCATCATTAACCTATCATAGTTGGTTTTCTGACCAACACGGGTCTCTTCAACTGAATACTGAACTCTAACAACAGGACTGAAAGATGCATCAAGTGGAATAAACCCAACATCATCGTTTCGGTCTCTGTTTAAAAACTGCTCAGCTGCTGGAACATAACCGCGACCATTTTCGACAACCATTTCCATTTCAAACGGAACATTATCAGTGAGCGTGGCAATGTGATGACTTGGGTTCAATATCTCAACAGTTCCATCACTGATGATATCAGCTGCAGTGACTGGTCCAATTGTTGATTTTTCAATTCTCAGCAATTTCGGCTTGTCTTCGTGCGACTTAACTACAAGCGCTTTAACATTAAGCGAAATTTCTGTTACATCTTCGAGTACTCCACGAATCGATGTGAATTCGTGCAGCGCTCCTTTGAGTTTCAGACGTGTGACAGCGCTTCCTTCGAGACTCGACAACAAAATGCGTCGTAAACTATTACCCAAAGAATTACCGAACCCACGTTCAAACGGCTCTGCAGTAAATTTGCCGTACTGATTCGTGAGCGATTCTTGGTCGCAAACGACTTTGCTGGGAAGTTCTAAACCTCTCCAACGTATTCTCATAACAATACCTCCGGAAAAATCGTAAAGGGATATTTGTGGACTTACAGTTTACTTAGAACATAGCTCGACAATTAGAGCCGGTTCGACTGGAAGCGAAACATCTTCTCTGGAGGGTAAACGCAGCATGTAACCTTTAGGAATATTATCATCAGAACGCACAAGGAAATCCGGAACGTCACGTTGATAATTTTCGTCTATACAAGCTTTAATGACCTTAAGGCTGACCGGTCTGTTCTTAATTGTAATTTCGTCACCCGGTCTAACTAAAAGGCTCGGAATATCAACTCTGCGACCATTTACGAGAATATGTCCGTGAGATATCCACTGACGTGACTGGCTTCTCGAAAGACCAAATCCCAAACGGTAAACAATATTATCAAGTCTTCTTTCAAGAAGCGACATTAACATTGTTCCGGTGTTACCTTGCATGCGTTCAGCCATTTGGAAATACTTACGGAACTGTTTCTCTAAAACTCCGTAATGTGTTTTAACTTTCTGCTTTTCACGAAGGTGAATAGCGTAGTCCGTTAATTTACCACGTTTCATCCCATGCATACCGGGCGGGGTCTGACGGCGAGAAAGAGCGCACTTATCTGTGTCGCACCTAGTACCTTTTAAGAATAACTTAGTACCTTCTCTCCTGCATTTTTTACAAACAGGTCCAGTGTTCCGAGCCATATTAGGTTTGTCTCCAACCTCAAAAAATTTTTTACCTTACAGAAATAATACTGAAACTATACTCTACGACGCTTACAAGGACGACAACCATTGTGCGGTAATGGCGTAACATCTTCAATCGTCTTAATAATCAAACCAGCTTGTTGAAGCGCTGTGATCGCATTCTCGCGTCCGCTACCTGGCCCTTTGACTCTTACTTCAACTTCTTTCATGCCGAACTTGATAGCTTTTTCAGCTGCTTGTTGCGCGGCCAACTGACCTGCGAACGGTGTGCTTTTACGGCTACCTTTAAAACCACTGGTACCGGAAGTTGCCCAGCAAAGCGTATCACCTTTCGGATCGGTAATCGTTACCGTCGTGTTGTTAAACGTTGCTTTTATGTGCGCAATACCAGCAGCTACATTTCTTTTAACTTTTTTCTTTTTAGTCGCAACCTTTGCCACTTTTTTATTCTCCGATCAAGTAAAAACACTTATTATTGACATTCGCGAAAAAAATGAGCTTGTATGCTAGATTATATTTCGCGAGAATCCTCACTTCTTCGGCTCCGCATCACGTCGCTTGAAAATTCGAGGGTCAAATTATTTGAAAAAATCTGTAAATATTAACGCAAATCTTTAACGCCCTTCTTACCTGCAACTGTTTTCTTAGGACCTTTGCGTGTTCTCGCATTCGTCCTGGTCCGTTGCCCACGCACTGGCAATCCTTTACGGTGTCTCAAACCTCGGTAACAACCGATTTCTCGCAAACGAGCAATATTTTGATTGACTTGACGTCTAAGCTGACCTTCAACAACATAATCATTGTCGAGCAAGGCGGCAAGACGAGCAATTTCATCTTCTTTTATGTCCTTTGCACGCACTTCCATTTGGACGCCTGCTTTACGGCATAATTCTCGTGCAATGTGAGGACCAACACCATACAAATAGGTCAACGAAACCACAATCGGGCGATTATTCGGAATATCAACACCTAAGAGACGCGGCATTCTAAAATTTCTCCGTAAAAACTATCAATTAATTTGCATTGAACAACAAAACGAATCCCGTCAAATTATCCCTGACGCTGTTTGTGACGCGGATTGACACAAATAACATAAACCCGACCACGTCGCTTTACGACCTTGCAATTTTCGCAAATTCGCTTTACACTAGCTCGAACTTTCATTTTATTCCTCTAAATTTTCAACAGCAAAACAACCAACCAAAAGCTGCAAGCCGCTAACCTGTTAAGCCAAGCAAAACACTCTATTATCAACAATATACAATATGTTCTACCTAGCAATTATTCGCTAAAAGACGGATTGTAAAAAATTTTGAGAGTATTTCAAGGACCACCGACCAAAAACCTGTGCAACTATTGCGATTTTTTAAAGAAAAACAAAAAAAACAATAAAAAAAGCGGCATCTTTACTCAGATTATATTATTCAGATATCTTGAAATATCAATTTTCTCTTCATCGGACGTAGGGGGGCCGGTTAACACAAACGGACCTGATTTAGTAATAGCAACAGTGTGCTCAAAGTGGGCACTCCCCTTGCGATCTGCAGTCGAAAGCGTCCAGTGGTCACTACCACACCGAACCCGTTTACTTCCGATGTTTACCATTGGCTCAATTGCAATGACCAAACCTGGCTGAATTCTGAAATCGTGGTTACGAACCAAGTCAGACGAAACATAATTTGGAACTTGAGGCGGTTCGTGCATCTCATGGCCAATTCCATGCCCGACTAATGTCTCAATCACAGCAAGCTTGTTCTTTTTTACGAACAGCTCCATTTCTCTCGCAACCTCACTCCAGTAAGTAGCTGTTGCCAAACGCCTAATCGCTAAATCCAGCGTCTTTCTCGTGGTGTCAAGCAAGTGTTGAAAACTGTCACTAATCACTCCAATTGGATGTGTATAAGCAGAGTCACCACACCAACCATCCAGCTTACACCCTGTGTCAATGCTGACGATATCACCTTCCTGCAATTTTCGATCACCGGGTATTCCGTGTACAACTTCGTCATTTACAGAAATGCAACAAGTTGCAGGAAAAGGGACTTTGCCAGGCACTCCTTTGAATAGGGGGACAGCTCCTTGATCGAGGAAAAAACGCTCTACAGCCAAATCAATGCTCGATGTTGTTACACCAACACATGATAAGGACGCTCCAATCTGATGAGCATGCCAAACAAGCAGACCTGCTTTTCGCATTAGTGCGATTTCACGCTCAGATTTTAGCGAAACAGCGGACTCACGAATCGGACTCCGCTGTTTTGTAAGGTTTTCGGAAAACGTAAACAATTACTCTACCTGACTATTTCTGGAACTTATCTAGGACTTCACAAACACTATTGAAAATCTCATCAATTGTTCCTAAACCATTAACAGATGTGAGCAGGTTCTGTTTTGAGTAATGATCCAACAATGGCATGGTTTGATTTGAATAGGACACCAGACGCTGCCTAATTGCATCCGGATTGTCATCCGCTCTTCCACGACCAGCCAATCTGTTGAACAACTCTTCTTCTGGAACCTTGAGTTCAAGCACTATATCAAGCGGGGATTTCCGCTCGGCTAACATTTTATCGAGTGATTCTGCTTGTGCAATTGTTCTCGGAAAACCATCAAGAAGAAATCCACCTTGACAATCTTGTTGTTGCAGACGATCCGCAATAATTCCAATAACTACACTATCAGGAACCAATTGACCGGAAGACATATATTTGTCAGCTTCCAAGCCGATTTCTGTTTTTGCGTCTCTTGCTGCCCGCAACATATCACCTGTGGAAAGGTGGGCAACCGAGTAACGTTTAATAATACGTTCCGCCTGCGTTCCTTTACCAGCTCCAGGGGGACCAATAAAAACCATTCTCATAGCAACATCCTTACCAATTTAATTTTTCTCTTTATTTAGAAGCCCTTTGTAATTTCTCATAATCAAGTGACTATCAATCTTGTCTACAAGGTCAATAATGACACTCACCGCGATAAGCAAACTTGTTCCGCCGAAGAATGTTGCTACATTCATGCTGACACCCATCTCACCTGAAATCAGCTGCGGTATAATCGCAATAATTGCAAGGAACGCAGCACCAACATAAGTAATCCTAATCATTACTTTTTCAAGGTACTCTGATGTTCTCTTACCTGGTCTATATCCCGGAATAAAACTTCCGTAATTCTTTAAGTTATCTGCCATATCTTTCGGATTGAACGTCACAGCTGTCCAAAAATAGCAGAAGAAGAAAATAAGCCCGATATATAGCATTATATACACATAATGCTCACCACGCTGGAACAACTCTGCACACCAACGTAGATTTTCACTGAATGAAGGATATGATGCGAAAAACGAAGCAGCACCAGCAAATATCACATACGGAAACATCAACAAACTACTAGCAAAAATAATCGGCATAACACCCGCTTGATTGACTTTAAGCGGTAAGTATTGTCTGTTTCCACCGTAAACACGTCGTCCACGAACGTGTTTCGCACTTTGCATAGGTATACGTCTCTGACCTCGCGTAATATAAACCACTGCTACAACGACAATGACAAACAACGCTATTAAAATTAGCAAAACATCTATACCCGTTGAAGTTGCATCGCCTCTGATGCTAAGCCCATTCTTAAATAATCCGGCACCTAGCTCACCAATCGCTTTGGGAGCTTGAGCAATGATACCAGCCATAATCAGCATACTTATACCATTTCCAATACCGTACTCATCTATCTGCTCACCGAGCCACATCAGAAAACATGTTCCTGCAGTCATAATAAGCACCGACGTTAGAACCCATATAGTAGGTATTGTGTTATCGGTTGAACTTTGCAGTATGTTTTTATTAATGCAGTGATATGCTGACACCATGTATACATAGCTGAAACTCTGTATCAAACAGATAAAAACAGTTGCATACCTTGTGTATTCGTTGATTTTTTTCCTACCACTTTCACCCTCTTTTTGCAACTTTTCGAGAGGTTCGTAAACAGTGGCAAGCAATTGAAATATAATTGACGCGGAAATGTAAGGCATAATACCCAACCCAAATATTGTTATATTTGTAAGCTGAGAGCCTGTAAACATTGACACTTGCGTTAGAATACCTTTTATTCCTTGATCGCCACCAAAGGCAGCATTCATTGCTTCTGGGTCGACAATCGGAAGAGGAATTTGCCAACCAATACGATATATTGCCAAAAGACCGAGCGTGAGTAATATTTTTTGTCTCAGCTCGGGAATTGTGAAGATTGTTCGAATTTTATCAATCATGTCCGGTCACTCTTCCTTGTTCGTAATGGACGAGGTTATTTAACGCGTTTAGGCTTCATTTTATTTTTCACAACCGGTGCTGGACCAGGCAAAACAACAACTGAACCACCAACAGCTTCGATCTTTTGCTTTGCCGTTGCAGAAAACTTGTGAGCACTGACATTCAAAGATTTCTTTAACTCACCGTCACCAAGAATCTTAATTTGATCAAAAACTTTCTTTATGATTCCCTGTTCGACTAAGATATCTGGTGTGATAGTCTCTCCGCTTTCGAAGAGAATTTCTAAATCGCCGACATTGATCCCAACGACCTTATCAGCAAATCTGTTCGTAAATCCTCTTTTGGGAATACGACGAGCAAGAGGCATCTGACCGCCTTCAAATTGCGCTGGCATGGAAAAACCAGCTCGCGATCCTTGACCTTTATGTCCACGACCTGCTGTTTTACCCCAACCACTACCAACACCACGTCCGATTCGTTTAATCGTGGTATTCTTCTGTATCCCTTTGTTAACGTCTGCTATATTCATTAGAGTGTAACTCCTCTTAGGCGTTCAACTTCTGATTTTGTTCTTAATTGTTTTAAAGCTTCAATAGTAGCTTTAACAACATTTGTAGGATTGCTTGTACCGTAACTTTTTGTTAAAATATCATGGATGCCACAAGCTTCACACACAGCTCTGACTGCTGCTCCTGCGATAACTCCTGTTCCAGGACCAGCCGGAATTAAAACAACTCTTGCTGCGCCAAAATGTCCTTGCACTTCATGCGGAATCGTTGTACCTTCAAGCTGAATTGATTCTAACTTTCCAGAACCATCTTTAACTGCTTTATCTACAGCTGGCGGAACTTCGTTCGCCTTTCCGTATCCCCAAGCTACTTTACCTTTACCATCCCCAACTACAACAAGTGCGGAAAAACTAAAACGGCGACCACCTTTTACGACAGCTGCACAACGTCTAATTTTTACGACTTTATCAATGATTCCTTCTCGTACTGTTTCGCTCATAGTTGATGTTGTTTCTTACTAAATTGGGGTTTACTTTTTCTTTTGTCCCTGTTTCGCTGGAGCACCTTTCTGAACTTTTGATGCTTTCTTATCAGCAGATTTAGAATTACTCTTTCCTTTTTTCGCAGCTCTTGCAGCTAATTCTTCTTCAGTATAATTATCTGAAGCAGAGCCAATATCTAGTCCGGCTTTTCTTGCGGCGTCAGCTAAAACTTGAATACGACCATGATAACGGAAACCGTGTCTATCAAATGCAACTTGTGTGACACCAGCAGCTAATGCTTTTTTTGCAACTAATTCGCCGATCTTGGCCGCTGCATCACAATTGCCACCAAAAGCTATTTGATCTCGAATGTCTTTGTCATTCGTACCAGCTGAAGCTAAAGTTCTTCCAGAGTTGTCGTCAATCACTTGAACGTAAATGTGCTTATTACTTCTGAATACACACAATCTCGGTCGATTTGAATAACGTTTGACAGCATTAGCTACTCGGTATGCTCTACGCTGTTTTTGTAAATTTAATTTTTTAAACTTTTTCACGGCTCGTTATGTAAATAAAATACTCTTTTTTTATACGAACTATATGTACTTTGCATATAGACCGCAAAATTCTGATTTTTTGGCAAGCAAATACTACTTCTTCGCAGCGGCTTTGCTTTCTTTCCTACGAATAACTTCACCTTCGTACTTGATACCTTTACCGAGATAAGGTTCTGCTTTTCTTACAGCTCTGATA
>JBOFQC010000926.1:0-7907 GCA_051660725.1 Thermoguttaceae bacterium | reverse complement strand
TGGACGGCGATGAATTTCGCCGCCTTTGCGAAGCGGCGGAGAATGGCAAGCCCGTTGAGGGGATCAGTGGAGTCGACCGAGCGATGTTTTATATTTTGGCGGCTTGGACCGGGTTTCGCAAGGGTGAACTGGGGAGCATTACCGTGCGTAGTTTCAATCTTGACACCGAATACCCTTCGCTTCAGATTGCTGCGGCGTACTCAAAACGGCGGCGTGAGGATACCCAGTATCTTCACCCGGACGTGGTGTCACGGCTTCGGAATTGGCTGGGTGCCAAAAAACCGAAGACATCGGATTTGCTGTTTCCCGTCACGGCTCGCGTTTCCGGCTTTGAACGTAAAACATCCGAAATGATGAAGCGAGACCTTGAAATTGCAAGGGCAAAGTGGGTTGCCGAATCGGCGTCACCAGAAGAAAAAGCGAAACGGGAGGCAAGCGACTTTCTAAAGTACGTTGACACCAGCGGTCGTTTCGCGGATTTTCACGGGTTGCGGCACACGTTTATTACGAATCTTTGCCGCTCGAACGTGAGCCCCAAAACGGCCCAAACGCTGGCCCGGCACAGCGATATTGCGCTCACAATGAACGTCTACTCGCATGTCGCCCCGGAAGAGCACGCGGCAGCCATAAACGCCCTGCCGGGCTTGAAATAACATTTATTCAGCCCCGAAAGGTGCCTTTACTATTTCTTGATACCTTTAGAGTACGACTTCATCGAAATCCCAAATGACCATATTTATGATTTCAACCAATACCAGATCAATATCACTAGGAGCCTTCAATTGAGTGATTGGATTGCGTTTATTCAAAATACTGTAAATTATTTGAAGAATCTCTTTTTCTGTAATGTCCTTCTTATCTTTATATTTAGGCATAACGTCTTTAACCTTAGCCCAAATGGTGCGGGCAAGTTGGTATTGCTTCGTTACATACTGAACGGCTCTGGGCGTCCAATAACCATCAGGAAACTTAAACTTTTGGTTCGCTAAATAGGTGATGAGCGATTTCTCGTCTGCTGTTATTCTTGTATTTATACTCTCGGCATCGTCTTTATTATCTTTGTCCTCCCCATCATCTTCTTCGTTTTCCTTATCTTCTTCATCCTCGTCATCTTTTTCTGGTAACAGTACTGGTGTTGGGCTGCCATCGTGAGTATGTATTACGCTAGGCAATTCCTCTTCGGCTAGGTTATCCTGATTATCTGGTTCTATGTCCCCTTTTTCTGCGATGGTTTCAGAATGTTGGGTATAACCTTCCTTGACAATTGACTCTGCCCGATCAAAATTATATTTCACATCTTGAGGTAAAATCATACCTTCAAATAATTTTGGCAAATCGCCTTCTGGAATTTTGTCTAAGCAAATATGAGCATCAAATATCTTCTCTATATTATCGGAAACCAACTGTTTAACGGTTTTGCGATATTTACGTAAATTGCCAGCTTTGTTGACGCCTTCAAGAGAAGGTAAGAGTGAATGGTATTTTTCCTCTAATTTTTTTGAAAGTGTTCTTTCTTCGATCAAGATACATACTTGGAGCCTATCACCCAAATCATTTTCGCGACAAAGCAACTGAATTGACTCTATGATTTCAAGAATATTATCGCTTTCGCAACGGTCAAGATCATCGACAATTAAAAGAAGACGTTTAGTTTTGTACCACGGCCATTGGAAAATTTTGTTGATACAAGGAATTTCATTGACAAACAGTGCGAACGGTATGAAAGACACTCCTAGAATCATTGCTGAGAAAACACAGCAGATTATGAATCCATACATATTACTTGCCAACTGTCCTGATACACCCATTAGCGCATATCCGGCAGCACTCCAAACGGCAGCAAATACCAAGATTGTGCAAATTATTACGGTATACGATTTTGACAACGTTTTTGGATTGCTAGGAATCCACGCGCGAATCATTGCACTAAAATCATCTCCGATTATTGCCTGAAGGCCTAGTTTGTCATGATGATCAGGAAGAACAAAATACTTCCTAAAATTGGCAAAAGATCGAAACATGAAACGAGTAACAAATCCAGTACCTGTTAAGATACTTAGAGCCTTTAGTATATTAATTATAAACTGCCAGCGATCTGTTTGTGGATTACTCATCAGAATAATTGGATAGTATTTGAGTACAATTTGCTGACTAATTCCCCAATTACTCTGCTTTTGACCACACGCTTTCTTATCATCAGGTAGCTGCTTGGGGCTGTGACAGGTGGAATTACATGTGGCAAGGTGTTTTGTTGCGTTTTTTTTGCCGGGAGTAATATAATTGTTTTTGTTACTCTCTAATTTTTGTGAGATAACTGTTCCTTGGTTTGATACGGAACAGTTTTCTATATTTGTGGCAGTAACCAAATCAATTATTCCTGGTACCGCAATCAGAAATAAACCAAAGATGAGAGGCCACAGTCCATGTCGTAGAACGCCCGCATAAACAATGGCAAACCAGCTTGTTTTTCGGAGTTTGTTGGCAAAAGTCTCGTACAAAAACGCCCAGCTTTCAGGGGTGGTACGGTATTTCCAAGCGTTATATTCAATTGTGGCGTAATTCTTCTTTTCTAACCTTTTTGCCACCTGCTTTGCGAGATACGTTTTGCCGCGTCCCCAGCGTCCAAAGAGTCCGAAACAAATCGATTTTTCAGAATCATCCAGTACATCAGCAATCGCGTCAGCAATTTCACCAATATGAAGACATGGTTTCATAGAGTAATCATTAACACATTGAATACCAGCTTGAGTACCACTTTGTATTGATTTAGCTGAAGGTAAAACTTCTTTTATATCATTATTAGTGGCTGGACTCGTCGGTTTGAATGGTTCCCAACGTGTTTCTGTGGTTTTTCCTTTTGCAATGTCTAACATTCCCCAAGGATTAAGTCCATTTTCTTCCCAGTACTCTTGAAGTTTTGTGTTTGTTGTTAATGCGTTTATAAACCAATCTGGACAGTTGTTTTCAGGCCAAAGTTGAAGATCAGCAAAGTTGATAGTTGTTTTATCAGAAGAGAAATTTAACAGTGTTTTGTAGATTTTACGCAGTGATTTTCGTATGTCGTCTGCTTTGGTACCGGCGGAGAAATTAGATATGGTAGCGGTTGATTCACCAACATATGAAATATCTGCATAGTAAGCGTTTTTTTTTGCGAAAAAGGCTACTTCTGATGCATTAGCAGCAAGATCGGCAGCTGCGTAAGCGATGCCAGCATCGGCGTTTGTGATGATAGATGGGATGGGTGTATCGATCTTGTTGATGACGTTTGCGGCAGCGTTTCTGGCGGCATCGCTGGCGGCTTGGGAGGCTTCAGCTATGGCATCGGTGGTGATTTCTATTATATCTTTTTTTGCATACTCTTCCGCAGCACGAATAGCATTGTCAACAGCTTCTATATATCCTGTTGGTAGCTTATATTCATGTGTACCTTTTCCAAGAGGTTGAACCATCCTTGCAATCATTGCTGCACAAGCCACATAAGCAGGTAGAGATAGTTTTTTCAGTTCTTCTCCTGTTGGTAGCTCAGTAAGGGATGGCTCTCCAGTATCTACAAATTCATCTGATTTACTGGTAATTATCGCTTTGGTACCGATTTCAACCGGAGTGGGTGTTTCTGGTGTAGAAGATGAATCAATTCCTTGTTCAGAGTCAGCTGGTTCTGATTCTGGCTCGGATGGTTGAGGGACAGTCGGTTCATCACTCAGTGGTTTTAATGACACCCAACGTGTTTTCTTACTTTTTCCTTTGGCTATGTCTAACATATTCCAAGGATTAAGATTATTTTCTTTCCAGTATTCTTGAAGGGCTCTGTTTTTTTTCAGTGCCATTATAAACCAATCTGGACACTTGTTTTCAGGCCAAAGTTGAAGATCATCAAAGTTGATAGTTTTTTTATTAGAAGATAAATTTAGCAGTGTTTCGTAGATTTTGCGGAGAGCTTTTCTGATGTTGGCGTAAGCGTAGGCGGCGGCTACGGCGTTACCGGCGGTGTAAACACCGGCGTTGGCTGCATCGGCGTTGGTATTGGCTGCATAAGCGGCTCCGTAGGCTGCATAGGCAACATCGGCGGTAGCTGCGGCTTCTGTGCGAGCGTCGGTGCCGGCTGCATAGGCGCAGGAAACATAGGCGTCGGCTGCTAGGTTTGCGTTGACGTTGGCCGCTGTGGCGGCGTCGGCTACTGCGTTGGCTACGCCTTTTTCAGCATATTCCTCCGCAACACTAATAGCTTGATCAACTGTTGCTATGTATCCTATTGGTAGTTTGTCTTCTCCCCACACACTTCCAAGAGGTTGAACCATTCTGGCCGCCATAGCTGCATAAGCTACACAAGCGGGGCGAGATAGTTTTTGTAACTCTTCTTCTGTGGGTAATCCAATATTTTGATCAGAATCACTCATAACCGCCCCGTCTAAAAAGTGTAAATTATCGTCAAATGTCAGAAATTATTACCGCCAGTAAAGAAAGCAAATTGAAAACTATACAGAATATAGCACTCAAACTACAAACGCGAAACATCACTGTTTTGCTGGCGAACGAGATTTTCCTTAAAAAACACGGCAAAATCTGCCTTATTGGAAAAATCGGATAATTCAGTACGACAATGCCCCTTGAACTTTATAAAGATTGCAGCCCCCAAACGCCGTATTTTGTCTCGTGTGGGTTTCAAAGTGGGATTTTGGCCGTTGCCCAAGAAGTTGCCGATCACACAACACGTTCGCTTTGTGGGGCCTTGTCGGCGAAGTTGGCGGTAAGGTGGGTGGCGTCACGACCGCCGGGGGGAACGTGGGAATCCAAATCGAGCTTGGAAAAGCCAAGAATCCTCAGGAAATTTCTCGTAATTCCCGGCGAATTCTAATGCGAGCGATTTAGTAACAATTCCATTTTGCTCCCTTTTGTGCTTTATGATGCGTCTTACGTTTGGTCCTGTTTTCGGCTCTGCGGCAATGTTTCGCATCAGAGAAGAGCAGTCTTGCGCAGCTGCAAGGCTTTGGTATTACTAGACTTATAGAAACACGCCCGACAGGACTCGAACCTGTAACCTACGGATTAGAAATCCGTGGGGTTGGCGAAGCTGCGCGCAAAGCCAAACACCGTAAATTATAGTGTTTCCGCTGTAACTGCCGAAATTACCGCCACTTACGACCGAGGCAGATTGTATCACTTTCGTACTGTTTCGCGGCGTTACGTTCGGTCCTTTTCCCGGCTCTCACACCTGTTTTCGGCTCTTAAGGAGTGAGTAGCATCTGGCGGTAATTTAATCTTGATTAATTTGCTTGCCAATTGCTTTTTTCAGGGGTGGGTTCTGGAACCAGCGGGGTAGTCGTCCAAACCCAGAAACACGTTCAAACCGAAGCTGCCTCCGTCCCAAACGGCTTTTTAACCAGCTACGTGATTAAAAAACCTTATCTATTATTTTCAAAAAAAGTCATGATTTCTGAACTTGAATGCGGTTTCTGCCTGTCAAAAAAACCTTCGTGAAGTAAGTACTTAACTGACTTTATTATATTTTTTAGTGTAACTTCACAAATGACAATCATTCCAGGTTCGGCGACACAAGGTTTTCCATTTTTCTCATCGTAATCGACATCTTGGCCTATACGTGTCGGATCATAAAAAAAAAGAGGATAATTTATTTCTTTTTCTATTTCAAGGTAAACATCTCCTCGGTATCCCTTCAAAGGCATTTCAAAGTTATCACGATCTATAAATCCTCCCACGAAGACTAGAGCCGCATTGAATTCAGGTAGTAGCGTTAATTTATGCATGTTAAATATTAGACTTGTTCGATGACTTTAATTTGGTTAATTTAAGAAAATGGTAGAGAGTCGTTCAAAACCTGTTTCGGTAACATTTTTGAACTGAAAAAATACACTATTTATGTACTTTTATATTTTTTACCCTCTCTGAATCACCCAGTGTGGTGGTTTAGAGAGGAACTTGTAGATTACCAAGGCTTGAGCACGACTTGCCCCAGTAGCTCAATATACCTTTCAAGTGACATAGCTTCTTTTGCAACAATTTCATAATGTAACAAATTCTTTCCTTGTTGGATAATCTCAAGCTCTTTTGGAATACTCGTGACACGAAATGCTCCACCGAATTTTTCAAGTCCATCGTCACTGAGGTTAACTGACACCCCCTTTCCCGGCTTAACAATACCATTTTTCACAGTGATATCTATTCCAACTCGCGGATTAAGCGATTCTCCACCGCGAAATACCGGCGTTTTAGTATAATCCAGCGCATTATGCACCAGCACACACGCCTGACCGTACTGAAAATCTTTTTCTAATACGAAGTAGTTATGGTTACCTTCGACCGTGAAATTGAAAACGTCAATGCCGCCGAATTGTTCAACTCGGGTGGTACCAAGTAGTGTTGATAATTTACCATCGCTACCTAAAAACACGTCGCCGATACGCAAGTCTTTCGCTTCGACCCAAAAACCGTTTAAACCTGGTGCGATGTTTTCGTGGTACAAAATGACACCATTTTCATCGACTATCCCGCGAGCCGCTCGTTCAAGGTCTGGGGTTTCCGTTACGACCCAAAACGGGTGGGTGTCAGTCGTCTCTGAAATGTATTTCTTTAATTAACTTCTCAATTTCACTGTGTGAATATGTTTTCAAAATTAAATCTAGTCGTGACGATGGTTTCCTAGAACGGATATATGTCATTATAGCCCATGCACTCAGTTCTCCGGGATTTTTCACATCAAGAACATCAATTGTAACAGGCCAGCGAGTTTTACGAACAAAAGCGACACCAACTCCATGATATTTAACGCTCCATTCAAAACCGTCTAAAAATACACAAATTGGAGGGTTAGTTCTGTCAATTACGATTCCTAAATCGCTCCAGGTTGTCGAAGGAATTAACGCAATCAACTTCTTTATCTGCAAAAAGAATTCATTTACTCTTGACAAGAATACGTTTCGAATATCTTGATTACTCATCTGTATCTCGAATCTGAAGTGATTTTCTAGCGAAATATTGCTTTTAGCATTTATGTGTTGTTATCTCATTGTTTCAAAGATTTGCTTGAGTAATGTTTTCGCAAACTCAGGCGACACCTTAACAAATTCAACCGGCACCTGCCTAATGCCAGCTCGAGTCGCCGCAGCTGCGCGATGATGACCGTCAATAATGACAATATAGTCATCTACCTTTGCAACTTGGATAGGAAAATCTTTGTTGTAACCATTTATTCGCATATCTTTCGCAATACTTTTAATTTTATTTCCTGACATCTCAGACTTCAATTGCCTTCCAGTAAGCTGGGAAGTACAAAGTGGTGTTGCGTTATGGACCAAAACACACGTCTGACCAAGCTCAAAATCTTTTTCTAGTACAAAATAGTTCGAGTTGCCTTCGACCGTGAAATTAAAGACCGCAATGCCGCCGTCTTGCTCGACTCGTGTGGTGCCAGTTAGCGTTGATAATTTGCCATCGCTACCTAAAAATACGTCGCCTTCACGTAAATCCTTCGCTTCGACCCAAAAACCGTTTAAACCTGGTGCGATGTTTTCGTGGTACAAGATGTCGCCGTTTTCATCGACAACAGACCTTGCCGCACGCTCTAAATCGGGTTCGTCAGTCACCACCCAGAACGGGTGACCATCGGTGGTTTCGATAGTTTGTATATTACCCGATTCGTCCTCAATTGTCAAGTAATTGATATGGTCAGCCACCCTCGCAAAAGTGTCCGTTACCGCCTTATATTCGTAGCTTCCCGTCGCGGTGTCATAGCAGTAAACCAAATCGCCTACTTGGATATCTTCGATGTTTTTAGTGTCATATAGTACGTTTCCGTTTTCATCGTAACCCATACCGACAACAACCTGCGTCCCCTCAGTGAAGCAGGCTGCTTTACTCGCAGTTTCTGTTGCTTCACAAGCACTTTTAGC
>JBOFQC010000925.1:0-7301 GCA_051660725.1 Thermoguttaceae bacterium | reverse complement strand
GACCAATGATCTCGTGGCAGGATAACCGCTGTACAGAGGAAATTGACATCATTCGCAAAAGCATTTCGGACGAGGAATTTTACCGAATAACCTCAATGCCGCTTAATACCACCTGGATGATAGGGAAAATTCTCTGGCTCAAAAGAAACGAACCGGAAAATTTCAAGAAAGCGGCAAAAGTTGTCCAACTACACGATTACGTTTTGAAATCATGGGGCACCGACGAATTCATTGACGATTACAGTGACGCCAGTTTTTATGGATTGTGGGACCCAGCTAAACTGATGTGGCGTGAAGATTTGTGCGAAATCGCAGGAATAACACCCAAACAGTTACCACAAACCGGACCTTCAGCTCAAATTGTCGGAAAAATCGGAGCCAAAGCTGCTCAAGTTACTGGACTACGTGAAGGAACACCAATTTGTATCGGAGCCGGCGACCAAAATTCCGCTGCGGTTGGTGCCGGGGTCGTTCAAACTGGAGTCGGAAACGTTTCACTCGGCACTGGCGGTGCAGCAGTTGCGTTCTCGGATTTGCTGTACAATGACCCGAACTGCAAAACAATGGTTACGCATCATCCCATACCGGGTAAGTGGATGATTGAAGGATACCAAGCGGGAGCGGCAAGTGTGTACAGGTGGTTTCGGGACGAAATTTCGTCGCTTGAAAAAGCGTTCGCCAGTCATTCAGACCGGGATGTATACAGTCTTCTCGACGACATGGTGAAAAAAGTCCCTGCCGGTTCAAAAGGGTTGGTTCTTTTACCGTATTTCGCTGGTTCTGCGTCTCCACGTTGGAACCCAGACGCTCGCGGAACTTTGATTGGTCTGACTTTCGCTCACGACAGAAGTTGCCTCGTCCGTGCTTTCATGGAAGGAATAACTCTCGAAGTACGCGACATGCTCTGTTCAATACGTAGCGCAAACGTCGAATTAAGTGATATCAGAATTTTGGGCGGACCTACGAAGTCGAGAATTTGGAACCAGATTCAGTCGGACGTTTACGGATGTTCTGTACGCACATTGAAGCAAACAGACGCCGCGGTTGTCGGAGCCGCCGTTTTTGCCGGTGTCGGGGCCGGTGTGTTCAAAAATATACCCGAAGCATGCAAAACTCTTGTAAAAATTGACGAATCTTATTCGCCGAATCTGGCAAATGTCCCGGTTTATGATACAATGTATGAAATTTTTTGCAGGAGTTTCCAAGCGTTATCTGATAATGGGGTATTTTCGGAAGTTGCCGACGCACAGAGAAAATTCGCATAAAATTTTTCATTACTGTTAGCCGCCGAGCCCTGCTCGGCGCAGTATATTGTTAGCCCCGTAGCCCTGCTCCGGGGAGTACGTCGCCGAGCAGGGCTTGGCGGCTAACAGGCGGCTAACCCTAACCGGCAAAAAGCCTTGATTATAAGTTATTACACTAGTCTACAAAATGAATCGCAGAGAACGAGTTGAAGCGGCAATAAATCACAAAGAACCGGACAGGGTACCACTTGACGTGTGGGGGTCGGCAAGCCGTTTGTGTAACCAGCTGTATTTCGAGGTTGTAAACGACCAGAAATGGGCCGACTACGGTAAATTCGTAAGCGCGTCCCGCAGCGGAGATTACGTTGACGAACGGGTTTCTGACTTAATTGGTGCCGACATCCGACACACAAATGTTGGCAAACCGAAATACTTTGCCGCCAGAAAAACTGCTGACGGACTGACTTACAACGAATGGGGTGTCGGTTTCAAATCGGTCGGAGGCGACTCAATGATTGCGGACGTACCGTTCAAGGATGCCGACTGTTCGTTGGTTGAAAAACATACTTGGCCCAATCCACGAGACCCCGGACGGCGTGACGGTGTTAAAGATCAAGTACTGCATTGGCATCACAACACCGATTATTTCATTGCGACAACATCCGTTGTGTCCGGTTTGATGTTGGACATCTGTCCGTACTTGCGAGGATTCGAAGATTTTATGATGGATTTGCATCTAAACAAAGAATTCGCACACCGGCTGATTGAAAAAGTAACCGATCTTTTAATCGAGTATTATACGTATTACCTCGAAGAAATCGGTCCTTACATCGGTTGGGTCGAGTTTTCGAGCGATCACGGAATGCAGGACAGGCCGTTTTTATCTCCGAAAATTTATCGTGAGTTTTTCAAGCCGCATTACAAACGTCTTTTCGACGCAGTGAGAAAAGTAGCTCCAACAGCTAAAATTTGGCTCCATTCGTGCGGAAGTGTTTGGGACCTGATTCCTGATTTCATCGACGAAGGGGTGGATATTTTAAACTCACTTCAGCCGAAAGCGGCAAAAATGGACTCAGTTGCGTTAAAGCAAGAGTTCGGAAAAGACATTGTGTTTCACGGCGGACTCGACATCCAGGCGGGTGGAATAACCGGATCAGTGGAAGACGCCGTTGCGGAAGCAAAACGGCGGCTCGACGCTTTTTCACCCGGCGGCGGGTACATTTTCGCGCCTTCCAACCATTTCATGCAGGATGTGCCGCTACAGAATTTTTACGCTATATACGAATTCGCAAAAAATTTTTCCATGCGTACTGATCCCCAGATAAATTTTACATAAATACTTGTTAGCCCCGGAGCCCTGCTCCGGGTTGCTGCGCCGAAACAGGGTTCGGCGGCTGATATTTATTACCGCAAAATTATCCTGACGCTCAGTATCATTATACTGTCGCCCGGAATAAATTGCATGTTTTCAAATGTTGGGAAAGCAGTGGATAATCAGTTCCAAACATTGAAAAACTCGGGAACAGAGCCGACCTATTCACGCCTCGACGGCAGGTCGCGGGAGGCGGAACACTTCACGCGAATCGCACCGCCCATACCGGGCTCCGGTATAAACAATTAAGCGAGAAATTTAAATACTGGCAACACACAGTATACAATAAACATGAAATTGACGAAACAGTTACTAAGCGACATGTATCTGAAAATGGTACAAACTCGTTATTTCGAAGAGACTGCGATGAAACTTTTTTCGCAGGGAAAAGTTCACGGCACCGCACACTTTTGTATTGGCGAGGAGGCCGCCGGAATTGGCACCACATCCGCGTTGGAACCGAACGATTTGATTTACGCGACGCACCGGGGACACGGTCAAAGTATCGGTAAAGGCATGGACATTAACCGAATGATGTCAGAGTTCCTCGGAAAATCTGCCGGCTTCTGTAAAGGCAAAGGCGGGTGCATGCATATTGCCGACATTTCTAAGGGAAATCTTGGAGCAAACGGAATCGTCGGCGCACAAATTCCAATTGCCGTTGGTGCCGCATTGTCGATTCACATGCAAAAAAAGGGAAAGAAAAATGATCGGCTCGTTGTCTGTTTTTTCGGTGACGGAGCGTCAAATGAAGGTACTTTCCACGAAGCGTTAAACCTCGCATCGATTTGGAAATTACCGGTACTTTTTCTCTGCGTGAACAACGAATACGGAATGAGCATGCACGTAAACGATCACCTTAACGTGCCGGAAATCGCAGTACGTGGTGCCTCTTATGGTATTCCCGGCAAACGTGTTGATGGCAACGATGTCTTGGCAGTTTATGACGCCGTTTTGGAGGCACGGGGACACGTTTTGAATAAAGGACCTGTGCTTATTGAAGCGAAAACTTACCGCATAATGGGCCATTCGAAAAGCGACAACAATTCGTATCGGAGCAAAGACGTTATTAACGAGTGGAAGAAAAAATGTCCGATTTTGCGAATGGAAGAACTGCTTTTGAAAGAGAAAAAATTTACCGAAAAAGAGTTGGAAACCTTACGCGACCAAGCGGCAAAAGACATAGAAAACGCAGTTGAATACGCAATGAACAGCCCGGCACTTCCTGTCGAAGCCGTATTCGACGACGTTTACGCATAAAACAACAACCAATTGAAATCTAAAATTTGACGGTCTAACGTCTAAAATCTAACGTCAACCAAAATGAGAGAAATAACCTACGCACAAGCTGTCCGCGAAGCGATGAGCGAAGAAATGCGTCGTGATGACAGCGTGTTTTTTATGGGAGAAGATATTGGTGCATACGGCGGCGCGTTTGGTGTCTCTGCCGGTATGCTCGCAGAATTCGGCGAAGAACGTGTTCGTGACACACCGATTTCCGAGGCCGGTATTGTTGGTGCCGCCGTTGGTGCTGCGATGACAGGAATGCGGCCAATTGTCGAAATCATGTTCGCCGATTTCGTGACGTGTTGCATGGACGCAATTGTTAATCAAGCGGCAAAAACCAGATACATGTTTGGCGGACAGACGAATATGCCAATTGTTTTGCGGACTCCCGCTGGTTCCGGTACCGGTGCTGCAGGCCAACATTCGCAAAGCGTGGAAGCGTGGCTCGCAAACGTTCCCGGCCTGAAAATTATTATCCCGTCAACGCCTTATGACGCCAAGGGGTTGTTAAAATCGGCGGTTCGAGATGACAACATGGTTATATTTCTCGAACAAAAATTACTGTACCGTACTAAAGGCGACGTGCCGGAAGAGGAATACACGATTCCAATTGGAAAAGCCGACATCAAACGGCCCGGCGAAGACATAACGGTTCTGACTTACGGACGAATGGTGCCACGATGCCTGGCTGTTGCAGAAGCGGTATCAGCCGACATTGATTTGGAAGTCGTTGATTTGCGGACACTCATACCGCTTGACAAGGAAACGATTATAAATTCGGCGAAGAAAACAGGACGGGTTCTGATTGTTCACGAAGCGTGTCAAACAGGAGGATTCGGCGGTGAACTCGCGGCAGTTGTCACGGAAAGTGACGCCTTTTTCTACCTCGACGCACCGATCAAGCGGGTTTGTGGCTTGGACGTACCGATTCCGTATAATCCGCAACTTGAAGCGTATGTGGTGCCAACTGAAGAACGGCTCGTTGACGCCGTGCGTGACCTGATGAAATAAATAATCATACTGTCGTACAGCATTGTTCCGTTTATGGAGAAAAACAAAAATGCCAGAAAAAGTAATCATGCCGAAATCAGGCATGTCAATGGAGTTCGGCACAATTATCAGGTGGCTGAAAAATGAAGGTGACACCGTTAATCGAGACGAACCAATTCTTGAGATAGAAACCGACAAGCTTACAATGGAAGTCGAAGCGGAGTCGTCCGGTGTGCTACTGAAAAAGTTGTATGAAGAAGGTGACGTAGTTCCGGTTGTTACGACAATTGCGTGGATTGGACAGCCAGGCGAAGCGATTCCTGAAGAAGTTTCTCCGGATACTGGTGTTACAACATCGGCAAAAAGTGCCGGACAAACGGAAACCGCAACTTATGCTTCGTCTGCTGCCCCTGCGTGTTGCTGTCAGAATTCAGATGACGCCACAAATAAATTGGCCGCGCAAATAAATTTCACTGGCAAAATTCCAGCAACTCCCGTTGCTAAAAGACTTGCGAAAGAACACGGAATCGATTTAAGCTCTGTTACCGCAAGTGGGAAATCCGGAGAAATAACCAAAGCGGATATCATAAATGTAATCCAGAAGCCAACCGATCCACCGAAAACATCAGGCGTTTATTATGCAAACGCGACGCCACTTGCAAGAAGAATTGCAGAATCAAGCGGTGTCAGTACTGCCGGGCTGAGTGGAACCGGTCCCGCCGGAAAAATTTACGCGCGTGACATTATCAGTTCTGGAAGTGGTGTCAACAATGCCGCCACTACAGGACAACAAGCAAATTCTCAAGTTTCATACACGAAAAAGTCATTCGCGCCGATTTCACGCAAACGTTCACAAACGGCGTCAGAAAAATTAACCGGGATGCGTAAAGTCATTGCGGAACGGATGTTTGCGTCACATACTGCGGTACCAGCCGCGACGTTGCGAATCGAAGTGGATGCGGACCCGATTTTTCATCTTCGAGCCGAGTATAATCGGGTTCACGGAACACGGATCACGTTTAACGACTTGATATTACGTGCAACGATTTTGACATTGAATGAATTCCCTGAGCTTAACGCACACATCAAAACTAACACTTCCAATGAAGTGGTGGTGTCATATAATGAATCGATTAATCTCGGCGTCGCTATTTCCGTGAATCGGGGTTTACTGGTTCCCGTGATTAAAGATGCGGAAAGCTTAACGGTTTGCGAAATCTCCGGAATTGTAAAAGATTTAAGTGAACGAGCCAAAAACAACCGCCTTAAACCTGACGAATTGTCGAGCGGAACATTCACGGTAACGAATCTCGGCATGTTCGACATTGTGTCATTCACGCCAATAATAAATCTTCCAGAAGTTGCGATTCTCGGCGTTTGCGCAATTGTCGAAACTCCTGTAATTAAAAATGGCGCCGTGACACCAGGACGTCGCATGGGACTTTGCTTGACGCACGATCACCGCTTGATTGACGGAGCACTTGCGGCGTCATTCCTGCAAAGAGTCAAGGAACTGATTGAAAGCCCGCTTTCGTTACTTTAGTTTATCGCAAGTTAACGTGAAAGATAACGTGAAATAAAAATGACAAAAGAATACGATATCGTTGTAATCGGAGGCGGCCCGGCAGGTTACGTCGGCGCAATACGAGCGGCTCAACTCGGTGCCTCTGTCTGCCTAGTTGAAATGGAACAGCTTGGCGGTACATGCTTGAACCACGGTTGTATTCCGACGAAAACATTACTGCATAACGCGGAATTCATTCATGAACTTGCGGTTATGTCGAACCGCGGAATTAAAATTTCCGATCCGGCTGTGACAGTTGACATGAAATCAATGATGAAGCACAAAAACGAAGTTGTGCGAAAATTGGTGTCAGGCGTTGCGTCATTGACAAAAAGCTATGCAATTGACGTTATACGCGGAATTGGTGTCATTGAGCCGGACATGTCTATTTCTATTTTTGAAAACCCGGATTCAACGCAATCTGTGCAAAGTATTCGTGGCAAAAAAATTATCATCGCTGGCGGTTCAGAAGCGGTAATTCCTCCGATACCGGGAATCTCAAGCTCTAAAGTGCTCACAAACCGTGAAGTTCTCGCTCTCGAAACATTGCCTAAGCACCTCGTTATCATTGGCGGCGGCGTCATTGGTGTAGAAATAGCGAGAATTTTCAACACATTTGGTTCGCAAGTCACGATTATAGAGCTTGAAAACCGACTGGTACCATTTTTCGACGAAGAGATTTCAAAATCCGTTAAGCAAAACCTGGAAAAATACGGTGTTCATATTCACGTCGGCACAAAAGTAGAAAAAATCACGGAGACATCAAAATCAATTGAAATTCATGACTCAGCCGGTAATAAACACACAGGCGACTACGTTTTGGTGTCAACGGGCCGGAAAGCGA
>JBOFQC010000924.1:0-5495 GCA_051660725.1 Thermoguttaceae bacterium | reverse complement strand
ATCTGCTTTAAGATTTTTTCATAAGGACGTAAATCCTCACCGTAAACCAACAAAAGTTTGTGTTCGTCGAACTGTACCTCTGCCGGAATTGACGGGTTCAGAACCGCGATACCTGTGCAACCGTCGTTTGTGAGCAGGTCTTCGTATTGATACAGATTGCTTTTCAGGACCGGCAAATCTATATGCTCACGGTAAAAGTCGGAATGACCACGTGTACTGCGTTGTTTATGGCTTGATTCCAGAACCACATCTACTACGTTTCCAAGCGGATCAAGCAGTTCTAGGAAAGTCTCGAATAAATTCTCTTTCGACACAGACGCCATTAGGACGGGCACGGAAAGCTGGTTTGCCGGATCACGGTAATGATCACGTCTGAACCCTTGCTGTGGCACAATTTTAAGGTCCAGCGACGGCCTGATCGCGTCGGTTAATGTGAAACTACCGTATTGAGAAGCCGCCAGATGGTTATCAAGCTCTTCTTTTGGTATCTGTTCGAAACTACTATATCCGAGTGCTACGGACTCGTCTCGAAAAACAGTGCGGAAAAATCGTTTTAGGAAACCCATGATCGCAGGGAAGGGGGAAGTGAAATAACAATTGTGTTTTTAAAATGAATGCCAAAAATGTTTTACTATGCGTGGTCATTGAACCGTAGTTTTCCTTGCTTTACCCTTCGGGAAAAGCAAGGGTTCACAAAGCGAGTAAACTAGAACATATTGGCCGCGTGCAGTATAGACCTTTCATTCTCACCCAAATTTAGGTCGTTAAGAAGTTTTTTGCAGATAGGAAATAGCGAAAAGCGCATTTTCTACAATTTTTTTAGCCGCCTATTCTGCGTATTCCGTACAGACGAAAGAATCGTTAAGTTTTGTAGCCGAAGATTTGCTACTCTACAAAGAGCCGGGGACGAAGTGTAACGAAGTCCCCGGGTAAATTGGCCGTTATTTTTACTCTGTTTCTTTACCGACAATGGCAATTGCGAACCAACCGTTTTCAAGACGGCACATACCGGTAGTAAGCTCCGCAAATCTTTCGTCTGTCTTAAAGATATTCGGCACAAGGGTATACCGTCTGTTTAGCGGGAATATCTTTGAAAACACCGTGCGAAGTGCAACCTGCGTTCTGAGATTACGTTGTCCAATTACGATAAAATCGTCGTCACGTTGAAAAGCGAGATCACCGTTTTCGTCCACGATTGGTCTGTAATTCGCGATGAAACGGAAGTTTCGCCACACCGATCTGTTCACCTTCATTGCGGCAAGTGTCAGGCTGATTTCCAAGCGACCATTATTGAACCGCACCATAATGGGGTCTTTTTCCGCAAATGAAAAAACAACGTCGTCGTTTTCTTCCGGCTCTGACGCAAATTCCGGTTCGTCAATACGTTCCGCAATCAGTTTACGAAGTTCGCCAATTGTTATCGTTTTTCCTTCGATTTCCAAGCTCTGGATCACTGTTTCAAGTGCCGATTCGTGCAATTTGAAATCGGCAAAAGCACCTTTGACCGTTTCCGGCTCCGGCGTATGACTCCCCAAAGAGCTGTTTGACACCACTCGCCATGACGAAAGGAGCCATTCGTTTGTGGTGCAGGCGTGTTTCTTTTCGAGGACCAAATTAGAGTTCTCGAGTGGCTTGTTTACAATTCTATTAAAATTCTCGTTGAAGGTCGCAAATTGCTTGTCCGCTTCCTGGTTAATGCGGTTTTGCACCTGATATGCGATTTTAGCTCGACTTTCAGCGTTTATTTGGTCTTCTTGAGCTTCAAATTGGCCTCGAACAACTTCACGTGCAACACCGCCGATAATCGGCACACCGTCAAAGCCAGTGCTTACTGAACGGAGATACGTTTTGTTACTTACTGCAACTTTGGCCGGCTTAACCAAGATACCTTTTTCGGTCCATTCGAACTTTTTGACACCTGTGTAGTCGGCAAACGTATCGCTCTGCAACTTGGCCGCAATTGCCGCTTTCGTTTTGCCAGCAGCTGCTACTTTTCCGTTGATGCTCAAAGCCATACAAAGTTTTTCCGGGTCCGGTTCCAAAACGAATTCGACGAACGTGTCTGTCTTCCGTTGTCCTACAACTTCTCTCCCGAGCACGGTGTCACGGAAACTTACGAATTCAGGGTCTCTAACCGGCAGAAAATGATTTACAAGCACTTGGGAAACGTAAATTTTCACGTTTGGTCCGCCGTAAATTTCGCGGGTGATACTGCCGAGTTTTGAAAGTTTCTCGTCAGGACAGACAGAAAGTCGAAACGCAACTTCAGACAGAACACCGCTTTCGGTTGTTCGGCCAGTGCTTTCGTAGTTTTCAACTGCCGCGATTAGTTCCGAAGCAGTTACCGTGTTATCTGCCCATTTTTGCAACTCCGCACGGAATTTACTAATCGGCGCACTTTGCAGAAATCGTTTCTGTTCTTTCGTGAAATTTCCTTCAAACCGCTGCAAAATAATATTTGCGTATTCGCAGAGTCCGTACAGCTGCTCGTAAGTAAGCTCCGTTTGTTCGTCGGTTACTTCGTTTATGATTTCACTGAAATCTATTAGTTCGAAGTACCTTTCCCACTCTTCGGCAGACGAATTTCTGATTTTTGAAAGATGCGTAATCAGATTCTCTGCGGCTAGTTTCAAATTGTTAAAGTCTTCAACGGTTCTTGGTTTAATTCCTGAAATACCATTTAGCGTTTCTTCTTTTTCCAAAGCCAAAGGTTCGGCAGACAACGAAAGTATTACCAAGCGACGTTCAACCATAAGTTGAATGTCGATTATTTGGGAGCGGAACAAATTGTTTTTGTCGTTGGCAAAAAGGTCTTTTTCAGCTTCCAACTGTAAAAGCAAACTTATAAGTTGTCCTGGAGCGTTTTGGACTGAATAATCAATTTCGCCCAAGAGCGTAATTATCTTATTAAGCGAGTCAATTGTGCTCTGCTCAAGTTTCGTTTCGCTTTCTTCTGATTCTTTTATGAGTGTCAGGATTCTGGCATGCAGTTCTTGCGGGTAGGTGATCGATTCACTAAAAGGAATATTTTCAATGACACCTGTATTTTTATCACTTTCTTTTTTATTAAGCGATTCTTTTACATTGAGATTTTCAGATATTTTGGGAGAAGCAGATGTGTTTGGGGTTGCAGACGTACTTTTAGCTGGCGGTTTAATCGCGTCACCCAAGTGATCCAGATTTCCCACATTGTCAATATTGACATTTTTTAAAGGATCAGTTGTGACTATTAACAGATTGTCAGTAGAATTATTAGCTACTTTGTTATTTGCAATATTGTTGATAGCAATATTATTTTTAACCGCTTTTAGCGGTTCAGCAGCGACAAGAAACGAAGACTGTACAGCAACCGCCAGCAACGTGCAGAATACAAGATGAAAACGTCCAATACCTCTGAACGTTTTGGTTTCCAAATTGAATAAATACAACATTTCCTTTACGTTGTTTGAGTATGGCGTGACGGTCCTTCTACTTTCGATTTTTTCGGCAACTGATTACTGAAAAGTTTCGTTTAACGGCGGTTGAAAGGTCAATTTGTAAAAAGACGATTCCGGTTGTGACAATTTTGCAGGAAAACAGGGGTGTTGCTTTTCTTGTGTTGTCTTTGTAGAATTTATTTAATGCATATTACACAGCCAAATTTTAATTTGTCTATTTTGTTTAGCCGCTGATAATAGATCAGCGCATCCATCTTTAAAGGAGAATCATCACAATGGTAATGAAGAAATTTATCAATGATCCGAATAATTTAACAGTAGAGCTTTTGCAAGGTTACGCAATGGCGTATTCAAGCAAGGTTAAAATTGTCTCGGACAAAATCGTTGTTCGTGTAACGCCAAAGTCAAAAGACAAGGTTGCAATCGTAACTCTCGGCGGAGCGGGCCACGAACCGGCACTTAGTGGTTATGTAGGTCTTGGAATGCTCGACGCTTCTGTTGTCGGCGACATTTTTGCCGCCCCTGGAGCACCGAAAGTTCTTGAAGCTTTACGTATGTTTAAAGATTATGCCGGCGTTCTTTTGGTGATTCTTAATCATGCCGGTGATGTTATGAACGGAAATAAAGCGTTCGACATGGCCGTTAAAGAAGGGATAAACGTCAAAAAAATCCTTACTTACGAAGACATTGCTCCCGGCACTTCGGCTCCAATTGATGACCGACGTGGACTTGGTGGATGTATTCCGTTCATAAAAATTGCGGGCGCGGCAGCAGAAAGCGGTCTGTCACTCGACCAGGTTATTGCCGTTGCTGAGAAATTCAACCAAAGAATGGCAACGCTTGCCGTCACGATGAAGACCGCGACACATCCGCAGTCTGGACAATATATTTCGACGTTGCCGGACGACCAGATGGAAATCGGTATGGGCCAACACGGCGAAGGCGGCGGAACCGGTCCACAACCAATCGCGTCTGCCGACGAAACCGCTGAAATAATGGTTAAAAAGTTGGCTGCCGCTGTCGGTGCCAAGAGTGGTGAGAAAGCGGTACTTATTATTAACGGTTCCGGTGCCACGACTTTAATGGAAATGTTTATTGTTTACCGAAAAGCTAACCAAGTTCTCGAAAGTATGGGAATCAAGGTTATCAGCGGAAGATGCGAGGAAATCCTTACCGTTCAGGAAGCGGCTGGTTTCCAAATGTTCCTCGGTATGGTTGACGACGAACTCCAAAAGTATTACGATGCTCCGAGCGACTCCCCATATTGGGTGGTACGCTAGAAAGGCATCAGACGTCAGGCATCTGGCATAAGGCAACTTTGCGTTATATTTCTGGTGCCTGACACCTGTTCACCTATCACCCTTAACCACACAGAAATAATAGCCGACCAACGGGAGGCGTAACACTTCACGCGAAGCGTAATGCCTGGACGGCAGGTCCCCTGCTCACTTTATACCGGCGGACTTACGTCCGCCGCTCGCTGTTTCGTCATGACTATTTTCAAAAAAATTATTGATAAGGAGATGCCGGCAGACATTATTTACGAAGACGAGCGTTGTCTCGCTTTTTCTGACGTAAATCCGCAGGCTCCGGTTCATTTTTTGGTAATTCCGAAAAAAGAAATTACTTCTGTACGAAATATTACAGAGCTTGATTGCGACCTGATCGGCCATCTATTTTACGTAATCGCTAAACTCGCCGATGAAAAGGGGTTAAATGATAATGGTTACCGTGTAGTAACAAATAGCGGCCCTCATGCCGGTCAAACCGTGCCGCACCTGCATTTTCATGTGCTTGGCGGGCGTCAAATGGATTGGCCGCCGGGCTGAACCTAAATGACAATCTATGATATAGGAAAGATAGCTAAACTGTTCGGATTGATATTCTCTCTGTGAAGCCTTGTGGAAAAAACGCCGAAAATAGGCTGTAAGCGTTTTACCCTTTGTAAGGACATTGTGGGATGTTCTTGAAAAAGGGTTGGTATCCCAAATCATGCTACGAACAGATGAAACGAACAGTTTACGGTACATTGGTACAGAAAAGATACTCCGTATTACT
>JBOFQC010000923.1:0-3681 GCA_051660725.1 Thermoguttaceae bacterium | reverse complement strand
GCACACGGTCAATCATGGTTCCCATTTTTCGTGCATCAATAAACAGCATCTTGCCACGCCGATCTTTGAAGCGGTGATTCTTCTTGTCACGAGCCACAAACCAAAGGCAGACCGGTATTTGAGTCGAATAGAAAAGCTGTCCCGGCAGTGACACCATGCAATCAATAATGTCGGCGTCGATAATTTTTTTGCGAATTTCACCTTCGCCGCTGGTGTTGCTGGACATGGAACCGTTCGCAAGCACAAACCCCGCCGTGCCGGTTGGCGACAGATGATGTATAAAGTGCTGCACCCACGCGAAGTTAGCGTTACCGGGCGGCGGTGTGCCGTATTTCCATCGGCGGTCGTCTTTCAGCAATTCGCCGCGCCAATCGCTGTCGTTAAACGGCGGGTTGGCAATCACGAAATCCGCCTTCAAATCCGGGTGCAAATCGCGGTGAAAACTGTCAGCGTGTTCCTTGCCGAGGTCGCCGTCAATGCCGCGAATCGCCAGATTCATCTTCGCAAGTCGCCACGTCGTGTGATTCGACTCCTGCCCGTAAATGCTTATATCGCCGATCTTTCCGCCATGTGCTTCGACAAATTTTTCCGACTGAACGAACATTCCGCCGCTACCGCACGCCGGATCGTAAACCCGTCCCTTGTACGGAGACAGCATTTCAACAAGCAACTGTACTATACTACGAGGTGTGTAAAATTGCCCACCTTTTTTGCCTTCGGCACTTGCGAATTGCGACAGAAAATATTCGTACACCCTCCCTAAAATATCTTTTGATCGGTTCGATTTGTCGCCGAGTCCGATGTTGCTGACGAGATCAATCAGCTGACCGAGCCGGGCTTTGTCGAGCCGCTGGTGTGCGTAATCCTTTGGCAACACGCCTTTTAGAGACGGATTCTCCCGTTCAATTGCGAGCATGGCATCATCGACGGTTTTGCCGATGTGCGGCTGTTTCGCGGCAGCTTTTAGTTTCGCCCAGCGTGCATCATGCGGCACCCAGAATACGTTGTTCTGCAAGTATTCGTCAGAATCTTCCGGATCAGAATCTTTTACGTCGGCAAGAATAGCGTACTGTTCCTCGAAAGCGTCTGAAATATATTTCAAAAAAATCAGTCCGAGAACGACATGTTTATACTCGGCGGCATCCATGTTAGAACGAAGCGCATCAGCTGCCTGCCAAAGTTCTGCCTCGAAACCGAGCTTGTCAGTATTTTTATTGTTTTTTGCCATAAATAGTGAGAACACGTAATGAATGTCTAAGTATGAGTACTTGAAAGGATTTCCGACCAACAGCACGCCGATTTTTATCGAAACCTTACCCAAAGAAGATTGTATCATAAAACGGAGTGTTTCGCAATAATTACGATTGAAATTTGTGCGTTAGCGGAAAAAGCTGTACCCGACCAGAAATCGGATGATTCATAAGGATGATTTGCGCTGCCAGCCAACCAAAACACAAAACAAGGTCTCAAACACTTTACGTTTTTGAGGCGTTTTTTGGGCTTCAGAAATTTTTTCTACCGGGGTGACTTGCAACTCATTTCCGTTTGTGGCAAAATGCTTCTCGCTGTTGGGAATTTTCCCACAGTTTCGTCGTATGTGTCCGCTGGTTAGTAATTTCCAGCGAGAGTCGGCAGGTGAAGGAAGAGCGTGTTTAGTGGGCAGGCCAAAAAGCCAGCGGAAAGCTAAACATTGCGAACCCGGAGCCGAGATTCGAAGCGTTTTCGAGTGTCTTACAACACGAAAGCGTTGGCATTTCCAGCTTGGTCGATCAGTGTTGGGTCGGCTTTTAGGGCAGCCCGTGAGAGCCGCTGCCATAAGGAGAACAAGACTAATTTTTACATTTTGACTAACACTTTATAGCTGCGTAAGTATCTGCGCTCAAAGTGTTTATCAACGGTTCAACCGAACCGCACGTAGAAAGACTGTCTTGGATTCTGTACTCCATTCTTGGTGTCATTCCCCCCGAATAAATTCGAGGCAGTTTTTCTTTTTAAATTTCCCCCACCTGTTTTAATGAGGAGACTTATTTTATGTCCAAATCTTATTCCCCCAAAAGATTTACAAACATTGGCCTGCTGCGCAAACTCGATTTCCCGTTGCTGATTAAATTACTTGAAACGTACAAAGATTTTTTTGATGCGCAGCCCGGCTTCCAGTGGGCGGCGGTTCCCGAAGAATTTTCGTATAGCTCGCTCGTCAATATCATGCTGAGTCTGAACACATCGGCACCAGAAAAAATGCTCGAAACGCTTTATTTTGCGGAGTTTTTTGCCGACAAGGATTTTTTCGACAACCTGCTTCACATTGCTGACCGCAACGGAATCAGTGTCCCACACAACATGACACCGCCTGACCTTGCGATTCTGCTCTGCCTTGAGTGTAGGCATGAAATCGAACATTATCATGCTGTGATTCACAAACGAGGCACCCCGAACCGGCCCAAGCGGTTCGAGTCGTACTTTGTGAAAGACGTGATTCTTCCAATGAAGTCGAATCACGAAGAAGCCCTTGAGGCGATGCAAGCGGAATTGGACGAATGGGCGGAAGATAACAAGCGTGGTATCGGAATGCGTGTTTTCGTGATTGACGAGGGTGATGCCGTCTGGTTTATGATTCGGCATGGGCAGCCAATGAAGCGGCAAAACACGGTAGAAGAAGACGGGGCAGACGGCATGGCTTTCTTCCGACCGGAAAAGTACGATGCGATGATTTACTATCCAGCAACGGGTGAACTTGCCAGTGGTGTCAAGACTAAAAAAGAGCGTCTTGCTTATGCGCAGGCGATTGGACACCACTTCTTTCACAACGCAACGTATTTCAACGTCACGAGTTGCGGCAAGTATACGCTTCAGCCGTTGATTGACGATGGGGCGGATGCCCTTGCGTGCGGCTTTGACGATTCAGGGGTCGTGGAAGCGAAACTCGTCGAGTTGCACATTGCCCGAAGCCACAAAGAGATTCAGATGGAAATTTTACGTGGAGACGATATTTTTGCCGCGCTGGAATTATTGAACAGGAGTCTGGTGACCGGCATACCCATTACGCTTGAAAAAGCAAAATTCAAGCTGAAGCTCAATGACGGGCGTGTTTTACCGGTGATCGTTAAAGTACCAAACGTAGGGAATTTTGATCATACAGGCGATCATCCAATCATTCATAAATGGCTTGAAAGCAAGGGTTTTGTGACGAGAGAATGCCAAACATCAACAGAGAAGGAGGTGAACTATGCCGAGCAAATTTAATGAATTCTGGCGGACTATTGAAGGGTATCAGCATCATGCGGCCCTGCCGGTTAAATGGCGGCGGGTTCTCGGCAGCGAGTATGAATCTCTGCGAAAGGTGTTGGTGCCAACGAAAGAGTACGGAGCGTCGTATCCCAGCCCTTACGGACCAAATGCGCCGGAGTGGGAGATAGTAGAGTTGCCAAACGGCTCGTTTGCTGCAGTTAATGAAATAGATGATGATCCGATATACTTGGACCCGTCCGAGGCTTATCTTCAAAAATTACATGTCAGGAAATTTTGCAAAGCATTGGCCGATCTTTTGGATGTGGTGCCGACAAGCGAAATTGATCCAGATGAATCTGTGATTCATTTGGGTAATATCCGTCTCGCCAAAAACGAATATCCGGTATTACTCGTGCTTGTTCCGGGGCAACGATATTTTTACAACGAAGTGTC
>JBOFQC010000922.1:0-9683 GCA_051660725.1 Thermoguttaceae bacterium | reverse complement strand
AAAATGGGATGGAGGTAAAAATTAACCATTCAGGGTTTCGTTGCCATCTCTCGCTTCCGTTATTTCCACGCGAATTTCTGGATTTTCGACATCAGCTTCAACTTCAATTTGATTGCTGAGACGTATAGGCTCGTAGATTTGGATATTTTGGTCAACTGCCTCAAAACTCACTGCAAGGACATACTTCGCTTTGAAAAGACTGCCCCATCCTTTATGTCCACGCACCGCAATACAAAACGAATCGCTCAACTGACTGGTACTAACAACACACCAATCTTTTTGTAGAGTTTGTCTTGAGCGAGAAAAATACTTCGCCTGTCCAGAATTCGCTCTCTCATGAATCACCCAACTGAATTGACCGTCATCTTGAACTTTCTTGCCTGTTTCAAAGATTCTCTTTGAAAAATCATCCCTTGATTCGCTCTTTTTAGAACAAATCCAATCTAACCAAGTGGAAAGGTAACTTCGATGGCTTCGCCTTGTTCTTTTGGGTTTTGCAGCATAAGAGAGCGTGATTTCAACAAGAATGTTATTATCTTCGCCCAAATCGCGTAATTCTTTTGGAACATTAACCGTAAAGATATGAGCTTCCCCCTCGCCGATTTCGAGCAACTCCATTGTTGCTAATGTTGCTCTGTACTCATTGTTATGAGTTGCTCTATCAACATTAGGAACTCCGTATCCAATCCGGCGAAGGAGAGTCTGATATTGCTCGTTTGATGATGGCGAAGTCCTGCCGGGCCATCTCGCGGACTGAGCAATTAAAGCACGGTAAAGCAACGCTGGCGAATTTGGAAGTGTTTTCTGGATTTCTGTTGCAATGCTTGCGACTTTTGGAGCCGCAAAGGAAGTGCCTATGTTATCCCTTGAAAACGCAGGACCTTGTGGAGAACGGCGTAGTAAATTGGGACAAACTTCCTCCGGCATTGTTAAATCAGCATCAGTACCTGTTTTATTGATTGCATGTGTTCCGCCGTATTCCACAACATCGGGTTTAATGCTGTCCCATATCCCCGGTCCGACACGTGAAAATGATGATGGTTCACCACGCTTCCCCATTGCCATCGTGTCATCCGTTTCAAAATCACTATGAGAAATTGAGCCAACAGTCAATGCTTGTAAACTTTGTGCGGGATTGGCAATTTGCGAAAGAGGTTGTCCCAGATAGTCGGGATAGGAATGTCTAGCCTGAATGAGTGCTTTTATCACGTCATCAATCATATTCCCAGCGGCTTGCACGAATAGAACGTCACTTTCATAGGAAACCTCGTCTATTTTTGCCGCCCAAGATGACATGTGTTTCAATTCATAAAAAGGCTTGCCTTCGCCAACGGAGTGGTTGAAAATCTTTGTTTTGGTTTCAGCATCCACAGCAAATTGCTGAACCACTGTCTCGATAATCCCTTCGCGGCTTACGTTGCTCCAGATTCCATTATTTCCATCCAGCACTTTAACATTTCTGATGAAGCATGGAAGTCGATATTCTCCGCTTATAGGAATATCGTTGGGATACAAGATGGCTCCGGCAACTCTGGTGCCGTGTCCGCCACCACTGACATCATCGGCAACACTGGTTTGTCCCGGAATCAGGCACATGGAGTCGTCCTCCAAAATTGCAGGCTGAAGATATTTGTGATTTTCCTGAATGCCGCTATCAATGACGCAAACCACCGGACTGTCCGACACAGGCGCGATAATTGTAAGATGTTCTGATACGGTTTGCGTGTTTTCAGTGGCTTTTTCAATGACGATATCCTCCTTAATCGCCACTTCAAAAATATACGGATAATTCAGGACGATATCGCGCAGTCCCCGACCGGAAATCGTCATTGTAACTGAAAACGTATCGCCGTCCTCAATGAAAGCAGTGGGAAGTTCTCCGTCATAATCTCGGACTATATTTTCCAGCTGTCCTTGCCGTTCCATGATGATATCGTCAATTTCTTGTCGATATTTTGCCTTTTTCTCTTCGACACGACGATTATATTCATCGTCCGATTCTTTGTTCTTTTGCGTTGGCAAATTGGGCGGTGTGGCTGTTCCTGCGCAGCTAACGGAAAGCTCAACGGTATAAATTTTATTGTCGTCCAACGTGTTCCACTGGGAATAGAGCCTCTCCGATAAAATACGCTTCAGGCGGTCAGCATCGGCACAAAGCGCATAGACTTTTGCGACATTTCCCGTTCCACGTTGGGTAAAAACAAAACCCTCTACTTTTTGCTGAAAATCAGCAAGGTCTGTTTGTTCCGATGAGACGACGATAAAACCTTCCTCAAGGTCGCAGACAATCTCGAAGCCTAATCCTCTCAAAAAGTCAACGTCGGTCGTTGGTTCAATTTCGAGCAAAAACGGCACTCCACCGGCAATTGTAGGCAGATTCTGGCTCTGACGTGTCGCACGACGGTCTTCCCAAAAACGGGAAAGCCCCCGTGCTTGCGAACGCAGACTGTTACCGTGTGCTTGTCGATTCTGCCTATTGTTTTGGGTAGTTTCTCCGCCATTATTTGGATTTGGGTTTAACTTTGCTTTTCCTGTTTGCTTCGCAGGAAAAGGAAGGTGCATAAAGTCATTTACACTGGACATTTAGAAATTCTCCTGAAAATTAAAACTTTGAACCTTCTGCAATGGCTTGCTCAAAGTGGGATTTATCTACACTTTTATTTCCCGCTAGGACGCTGTACTTTGCAGCACGTTGCGCCGTTAGTACGATATTTGCATAAGAGTATCCTTCCATCTGCTCAGCAATATTACGAAAATCTATATTTTCGTCAACACGCAGAGCTGAAAGAGTCATTCTTAATAGGCTTTCCCGCTCTTCAAGTTGTGGCATCGGAATTTCAATAACATCATCAAAACGCCTAAAAAGAGCCTCGTCCAACTGAATTTTTAGGTTAGTTGTCGCAATAACTAAGCCGGGCGCGCTATACTCGTCCAATAATGTCAGCAACATGTTCACGATACGAGGTACTTCGCCGACATCCTGTGGTGAAACTCTCGACTTTGCGATAAAATCACATTCATCTAAAAGTAGTACGACTGGTTCTCTCTTGCAATAATCGAATACAGAACGAAGGTTTGATGCCGACTCACCAAAGTACGATGAAAGCAATGCGTCAAAACGCACTTTCAGGAGTGGCAATCCCAAATTCCAAGCGATACGTTCAGCACTCAATGTTTTTCCACAACCCGGAAATCCATGCAAGAGAATTTTACGCTTCGGGGAGAGATTATATTTTGCAAGACGCTCCCTTGCCGCATATTCTTTTTCAATGGATTGAAGCCGTTTTTCCACATCAATCGGTAAAACCATGTGATGCTTCAAAAGCTCGCGTGGCACGAAAGAAACAAGTTGCGAGTTGTCACGCTTGCTTGTCGGCAAAGCGGAAACACCAGTACCATTTCCGTTGCTATGTCCATTTCCATTCCTTTCGCCGAATGTGGTAAATCTCGGCTTTTCGGTCACGCTGATATGCTCGAGCGAATCCGCAAGTTTCCCGTGCCCTAGTCCACGTTCATCGGCAATAATTTGATGGGCTATCTTTTTAAGGGAAACCACATCCTCAGCGAAGATTCCCTTAAATAGTCGTTTTATTAAGTCCGCTTTCATATAATCATTTTTCCTAAGTATCGATTTCCTCGCATGCTATTCTTCAAGTTCATATTTGCGTTTGATCCGTCGCTCAATATCCTCGGCAGTGGGCAATGTATCGGCTAATTCTTTCGGAACAAAATCAGATAATTTGTATTCGCTCACTCCGATGGGTTTATTGATGTCCTTAAGTGCGTATTCAGCGGTTAGTTTGTCCCGCTCCTTGCACAATAGAATTCCTATTGACGGATTATCCATTTCGTGTTTGAGCATGTCATCAACTGCGGAAAGATAGAAATTAAGCTTTCCGGCGTATTCCGGCTTGAAAGCTGTGTTTTTCAGTTCAATTACAACATAACAACGCAAATTGAGATTGTAAAACAACAAGTCAATATAGTAATCTTTGTCGCTGACAGTAATGCGGTATTGATTTCCAATGAAAGCAAATCCGGTGCCCAGTTCTAAAATCGTCTTGGTGATGCTTCGAACCATTTCCATTTCGATTTCACGCTCGATAATCCCATCTCGGTCTTCAATGAAGTCGAAAATGTAAGGGTCTTTCATCGTTTGTTTGACCAGCTCGCTTTGAGATGGTGGCAGCCGTAAATCAAAATTAGTCGCCTTGTGTGTGGTAACTTGCCGTTCAAATAATTTCTTTTCCATTTGCGACACGAGCCAATCGCGTGACCAACCATTGCGAATGGTTTCCAAAGCATACCATTCGCGCTCGCCAATATCCTTAATTTTATCCAGTAGAGCGATGTTGTGTCGCCAACTCAATTGTGCAACGGTGCGTTGCACAATTTCAAAATCAGGGTATTCCTCGGCAAATTTTTGCATATATTTTAGGTTGCGGACAGAGTATCCCTTGGCGTTTGGGAACTCCGATTTTATATCACGGGCAAGATTTTCAACAAACTTATTGCCCCATTTGCTGTTTTCAATGATTACCTTGCCGATGTTCCAATAGAGAATAATCATCTCACGGTTTACGCCCAATACCGCTTTATACTGGGCGGTGCGTATTTGTGATTTTATCCCCTCCAGCGTTTCAAAATAATTGTCGCTGTTGATCAGCATCATTTGTTTCCTCCTTCCACTATCTTTACTTCATCTTCCGTCAAGCCGTAAAGCTGGTATACCAACTCGTCTATCTCCAGCTCCAAGCCGCTTGTGTCCGCCGTTGCATCCGTTGACTTGATAGAAAGTATCGACTCCACTATTGTTGACACCGCTTTTTGCTGCGCTGCTGTCGCAGATGGGATAGGGATTGAACGTATTCGTAGAGGCTTTACTTGTGCCAAAACTCGCCCTCCTTCTTGTGAAATTTCTCGGTAGTAGAAATTCACAACCCTTGAGTTAAGCAAGCCGAGCAGGTAGGCAATTTGTGAAGCATTTGTTTTTTTGAGCAGAGCGACGTTTACGGAATCAATACAATAATAGCCAATATCAAAATCAGGTGCTGCAACAATCCTATCCGCTGTTTGCCGAATCATTATTTTGGGAGACCTAAAAAGTTCTTCATAACGTCCCCGAAAGAGAATATGCCACTCTCGAGAGCCTTGTTTTTTCTCCACGCATTTTTCAATCAGTCGAGACTTATGTTTAGCTAGATGTTCCAAGATTTTTTTTCCTGCCTTTTTGTCAAAAGAATCTGTAACATAAAGTATTCTGTCGCCAGTGTCTTTCGGACAAAAATAGCGATCAAACTGTCCGCCGCGAATACATGGTTTTGTGTAGACCCGTTCAAATCCATTTTCTATAACCGAAGATTCTGAAACTATATAAACGTCATCGTAACTAGTGCTTATTCCGTTTGCAATGTCATCACAGAAATTTTCAAACGGAACACATTGAGTCGCCAATTTGTTAACCAACTCTCCTGAAACAATGTTGAACGTAAAAATACTGTTTGGCATGTCGAGTACGCTTCTTTGTGAAGTCGCCTTGAATAAATATGTGTTGAGGTGTCGTGGCAAATCATGCAGGGCACATCCGCGCAAGTCGGCAACTGGTATTTGGTAATCCAATTTTCTTTTTCGTAGCGAAATGACACATGTCGGCACTATTGCCTTAAAAACATCCTCACCTGTATTGATTGCATATAAAATTTGCGAGTTATTTAAGAAAAACTGACGTGCCTTAGTCATGTATATTTGAAACAAAAACTCATTTGGTTCAATGAACGAAACAATACCATCGTTCTTCGCAATGTTATAACCGAGCCCCATAAAATAAAGGTACGAATTAGGAATTCTTTGTACAATATCAGCGTATCGTTTTTTGAGAATCTGTTTGTCGGATTCGCTAAATTTTACACCATACGGAGGATTAGCAATGACGACATCGAAGCCGCCTTTTTTGTCCTTGCCAAAGACTTCTGAAAAGTAAATCTGAAAATCGAACTCTCGCTTGCCTTCCGTTACTTCAAGAATCAATTCATCTATTCGGTGCCGAAGTGCTATCTTTTCCGCAGCAGTTGACTGGTCGAAATACTGCGTTTTCAACCCCTCAAGGCGTTTGAAAATCTGTTCGTTAAAAAGATTTTTCTCCACTCCCAGCAGCGAATTGCCAATAACGATTTTATAATCGAGGTTCGGAAGCGGCTTGATCTGTTTCACGTCTTCTTCGTCCACAACCAACGAAAGCCATAAACGCAGCTTTGCAATTTCCACCGCTCCGAGGTCAATGTCAACACCGTAAAGACAGTTTTGAATCGCGTGCCGTTTGAAAAAATACGGCGTTCTTTCGTGCGAGTCGTTAAAATACGGGGTCAGAGCAAGTCGAGCGCGGACGATTTCCGTCATCATGCCAACAGGAAACGCACCGGAACCAATCGCCGGGTCGCAGACCGTAATTGCAGCCAGTTTTTCGTCAATTAACTTGGCGTGGTTTTTAATCGATACCGGCATTTCCCGTCCGGCATAATTGGTTTTCACCGACTCGTAATGCGATATCTGGTCGCCAGAATGGATAAATGTTTCAATATCTTCTCGTGGCAGTTGAATTTTTTCATTCGCTTGTTCCTTCCCGTCATTCGTCGTGCAATTCACAGTCGCATCAAGATAATTTATGAGGCTTTCCTGACACATATAATGGACGATTTCACGGGGCGTGTAAAATGAGCCTTTCGATTTTCGCTCCTTGATTTCCAATAATTCCTCGAAAACTTTACCGAGCATTTCCGGGTCGATGGCGACCTCTTTTTCAAGCGGCTCCGCTTCATTCACCGTGAAATTGTAGCGGTCAAAAACGTCAAGAATCCCGGTTCCGACATCGCCGGTTTTGTCTATCTTTTTTGTGTTAGAAAACAGTTCGTTCGGCAATTGAATATCGGTATTTTTCCAATTGTACTCACCCAGCGGTTCGAACAGTCCGCCGTTGAGAAACGGAATTCGGCACTTGAAAATCGGGCACCATGCATCATGTCCCCTGTCGGTGGCGAGAGTATCGTAAAAAAGATGCTCCAAAATATCGTTGAAAAAATTCTTATAATCGCCGAATTTTTTGTCAAACAAACTGCGGAGAAAATGTTGCGTACCATCTCCCCATTCTTTTCCTTTGGCAACACCGAGCCAACCCTTCTTTTGCAGGAAATAGAGGAACACTATCTGTCCCATCAGTTTCTTGGCAAAATCGGCGGTGTCGATATTTTTGCCTGAAAACTCTTTGCGAATCGTTTCGTTTTTTTTCGCCAGAGCGTCCAACGCATCTTTGAGGTCAAGAAAGAGCGTTTTGTACTGTTCAAAAAATTCTTTGGTAACCGATTCGACACTGAAAGCGTTTTCAAGTTGCGCAAATGTCGGTTGATTCGTGGTATCTTGCAGCAGTGTCACGAACCGAGCTTGTGCCGTGTGGCAACTTTCCCCTTCACCGACAATGTACGAAAACCGCCTTGCTGGTGTCAGATGTTTTTCAATTCCGACTTTTCCTGATTCGGTTTTGATGGCGGCATATTCCATTTTAACGAACGAAAACCGCCACTGATTTTCATTTGGCGAAACAAATGCGACGAGAGCGGCATCCTTATTATCACGGTTTTTGAGATAGTCGGCAACGAAATTTCGTAGTGCGGTCCGGGCACGTTCCAACTTCGCTCCACTATTCAAATGAACGATGAGCAAATCTATTTTTTCACCACCTGCGGTGGTATAAGTTCCAAGCCGCTCGTACCGTGAAACGTGCTGTCGGAACGCTTCTTTAACGTACTGACTGTTGCAGGCAAATGCTTTTTTTTCGTCAAACTTATTCAGTAGATTACGGAGAAATGCTTGGAACCGCCCCTTATCGAAGGCGTTCTGAAAAGTCGTTTTGACAAGTTCGTTAGCTTGTTGAGTATTCATTTTTGCCGAGTAATGTATGAGGAAAGAATGACTTCGCGCAATGTGCGATGCGCTGTGGTGATGGTATTTTCGTCATATAAAAATTCATTGGGAATATCACGCCGCAATACGGCAAGTACCATTAGCGGGTCAAAATTCTCCACCTTTTCAAGTGCCGTTCTGATTTTTTTGCTCGTTGTTTTTGTGAGCATTCCGTTTTCGATTAACCGAATGGTCTGTTTGATGAAGAGTTCATCGTCCTCGGTGAATTTTTGGCAGCGCGACACTGATCTGTCTTTGAGACGCTGCAAAATAAATCTGTCGCTTGTATTTCCGCCGTGTGTGGATTCCGCAAGCTCTGCATCACTTGTCGTTGCATCATTAAATGCCGATTTATTTTTGTCGAGTAATTCGTAAAAATCACGCCCAATGCTGCCGTGTGGTTCTTGCGCATCTGCTGGTTTTAGCAGGTTTGCCGCTGTGAGAAAATCGAGTTCCTGCGTTTTCCCTTCGGTAGGTGTGCTGAGGAAAAATTTGTCGAGTTTGCCCTGCCGAAAGTAGGTCAAAAGTGCCGGAAAATCAGGACAATTTACATCCTCAGCAAGAAGCGTTCTTGTTGAACGTGCTTTTCGCGGCAAGCGTTTTATACGGTCGAACAGTGCCGGGTTCTCGTCTCGCACCCGCCTGATTTCAGCGAGAAATTTGAGTTCCGTTTCCTCATCTTCGTCCTCACCGGTAATCGTTTTTTTGGAGTTGAGCTTAGCGAAAAGGTCGTGCGAAACGATTTCTTCGCCATCTGTTAAGAGTCGCGCATCGGCACCGAGCATTTGAATGAAAGCGTGAATTTTCGCCTCGGCAGCTTCGCGGAGCTTGATAAGGTCGTTCCCTTCTTCGGTTGGAAAAAAATTGTAAGTGAAAATTTTATCAAAGGTGGTGTCAATCCGATTGACACGTCCTACCCGTTGAATCAGACGGGTAGGATTCCAAGGAATATCGTAGTTGATAACAACATTGGAACGGTGCAGGTTCACGCCTTCCGCCAATACATCAGTCGTTACTATAATTCGGTAATGGTTTTTCAAATGTTCGGATTTTGCATCAAAATTAGCGATGACTTCATCCCGAACATTTTTGGGAGAAGTTCCCGTGAAAAGCAAAACTTTTGGTTCAACTTCCGCCTGAATTTTACCTGCGAGATATTCGGCTGTTTCTTTTGACTCCGTGAAAATGATGACCTTCCCATTTTTGAGAGTCGGTTCGGACGCAAGAATTTTGCGGAACGATTCCCACTTCGGGTCGCGTGTAACTTGTCTCCACAATGTTTGAATGTCCGTCAGTAGTTTCAAGTCGCCTCGCAAGTCGTCGATAAATTCCGGCTTAAAGTTTGCGGCATCCAGTTTTTCGGCTTTATCCTCATCAAGAAGCTGTTCAATTCCTGCTTGGTCGTCGGATTCAAGCAACTCCAAAATTTTTCCGCTGTACTTTTTGCTGATGAAAACGTGTCCCTTCTCGAACTCCGCGATGACCTGCTTATAAGAGCGAATGAATCTATCAAGCGTTTGAAGAAATGCGGCAAAGCTACTCTCAAGTCGTTTTACAATGAGGATTTTCATGAACTTTGCGAGGTTTCGCTGACGTTGAACTTCCTGTTCAACAGCATCACGGTCACCGATATAGTATTCCGCCGGTTTATAACGAGTGTACTTGAAATCGGTAGCGAGCAGCTGCATTGTCTCACTGAAAATCTTGTTTTCTGTGCTGTTGAGAGTGTA
>JBOFQC010000921.1:0-4229 GCA_051660725.1 Thermoguttaceae bacterium | reverse complement strand
CTTATGCCGATGGCTTGTGGGCCGTTTTTTTTCAGCGCCTGTTCCGTCGGGATGTACCTTGACGCTGGTGCTGTCAAGCGAAAGTGCCGTGGTTTGTAGTGTAATATTGAGTTTTGATTGTAACGCTTCGAGGACTCGTGGCAAGACACCACTTTTCGCCCATCGATTCATGCGACGATAAATGCTGTTCCACTTACCGAAATGCTCCGGCAATTTTCGCCACTTACAACCGTTTTCGGCGATGTAAAAAATGGCTTGGAGGAAGGCGATATTTTCGATTTCGACGTTTCCTCGTTGGACAGGAAACGCGTGTTTGATTTGTTCATATTGTTCGAGAGTGATTGTTTTCATCCGCGAACAATACGAAAGTTCATGTTTTCTGTCAATACCATAGTGTCAACACGCCCTAGTAATTTTACCGTAAATCAGCCATATCTCTGACGGAATCTCACATTTGAACGCCGGAATCAAAAGGTTTGACTTCTTCCTGCTGTACCGAATAAATACCTATCTCCCCAACAACCCCGAAGTTTTCAATGTCCCCGACTCATTACAAAGATTATTTTACGATTGACGAAAAGTATAAACCCGTGATGACTCGTGACGAATTCGCCAAAGAGCCGAAAAAATGGCTGGGCTTCTATCCGCATCCATCGTTTGTGGAATTTTTGCGAGCAATTTTAGCCCAAATGGATCAAAGTAAAAAATCCGTCTGGCTGACGGGAGCTTATGGCACTGGAAAAACTTACGCCGCTCTTGTATTACAGAAATTGTTTAATGATTCTGACGAAAACATCAAAGAATGGTTTACAAAACGCGACAAACAGTTTAGCGATACGATCAAAGATTCATTGAAGAAGCTGCGTAAGAGCGGTGTACTCGCGGTATTTGACACCGGCAGTGACGCTCTCGGCGCAAAGGATCAGTTTCTCGTTAGGATTGAACAGGCAATTGTTAAAGCATTACAGGAATGCAAACTTCAGGTGCCTCCGAAAGGAGAATTATTAGACAAAATTATCGAGCGAATAAAAGAAGAGGGGAGCAATTTTTTTGCAACCAAAGACGCGATTCAAGATCGTCTGGCACACTTGAATTCATCTTATACAAAATTTTCCGAACTGAAAAAGGGGTTGGAAAACGAGGCGTTGCGGGATGGGTTGTTAAGCGACGTACAAACCGTATTGTGGGAGCGTTCGATTTACCTTGGCTTATCATCGCAGTCGCTTTTGACGTGGATTGATGCAGTACTGAAACAGAATAATCTATCGAAACTCGTTTTTATTTGGGATGAATTCTCCGCTTATGTCAACAAGAATAGTAGCGAGTTAAAAACATTGGAAGAGCTTGCGGAGGCGGCACAGCAGGGCAAGTTTTATTTCATTCCAGTTACGCACATGAAGCTTGATGCGTATCTCGCGTCAGCATCAGAAAGCGCGAAAAAAGCAAATGACCGGTTCGAGTTCAAGGCACTCGACATGCCGAACGACACGGCATTCAAATTGGTGGCGGATGCCTTCCAAAAAATTCCGGGTAAGGAAAGTGAGTGGGCACAGGAACAGGAACGCTTATGGTACAGCGTCAAAGATGTCGTTGACCTGCACTTCAAAAGCGAAACTGATATTCAGAGCGAATCATTTAGAGAAATTTTGCCGATTCATCCGATGGCGGCGTATGTTCTCAAACACCTTGCCACGTTCGTTGGTTCGAATCAACGCTCCTTGTTCGACTACCTCAAAAATGACGCAAAAGGTTCTGAATTCCGTCTGTTTATTGAGTCCGGTGGTCCTACCGTTGAAGGAAAACAGATTTTGACGGTTGATCATCTCTGGAGTTACTTTGTGGAAAGAGACGACCTAGGGCAAGATCGGAAGGTGTCAGACATTAAATCAGCCTTCCGTCAGAAGGTATCAAATTTACAGCCAGAGGAACAACGTGTTTTCAAAGCGGTTCTTCTGTTTTCGCTCCTCGGACAGATGCAAGGAAAAGATGGGCATGCCCTCTTGCAGCCAACTGTTGAAAATATTGTCCAATCGTTTACGGGCGATGGTAAGATTCATGGAGTAGAATCGGTTCTCAAGCAGCTTCAGGAAAAAGGGTGTTTTCAGATCGTCAATAATCGGTGTGAAATGTTCCGCTCCAATGTCAACGAAGAGGGGCTTGAAAAAAAGAAAAATGAACTGCGTCCGAAGTTTAACTCGCTGGTTTTGGCAGTCAAAACGAAGGATACCATCGAGAAAAAAATAAAAGAGATGAACATTGGCGACCGTTTTGAGGTGCGTGTAAACAGCGTCGATGCGGTCACAACGAACATTCAAAATCGTGAGCAGTTTTCCCCAGATGGCGATGATAATCGGATTCTCCTTCAGTTTATCCTTGCAAAAGACCGTGAAGAAAAACTGAAAATACCGGAAAAAATCAAGTCACTCGCAAAACAATTTCACGATCACCGGATTCTATTTATTACTGTACCAATCACATTTTGCGAAAACAATTCGGACCACTGGGAAGAATACATCGAGTACATTGCCAAACAAGACACGGCGTTGGATCAAGCGGAGAAACAACGGTATTCTGAAGTTACAGATAATTGGAACGAAGAATGGAAACGTATGCTTCTTGATGCGAGCCGAGAGGTCACCGTTTATAAGCCCATCAAAGACGGTTCGCCGGAAAAACAAACGCCGCTCACTTGGTCAACACTGAAACAATGTCTGCTCAATTTTGTTGATCAGACATTGCCGGACTGCGTTGATAAGTACAGCGGGTACGGCATGAATGTTTTTGGCACCCCGTCATCGCTGCATCAATGGGCAAAAGCAGGGATTTCTTTTCAGCCAGCGGGAGCGGCAGGGCAAGCGATTACGGCATTCAAACGCGATGGCATCACTGGTGACGTGCAGTGGTTTGAAAATAATCCGCAACATTCGTTGACGAAGATACGAAATTTATGTCTCGAAAAATTAAAGAACACAATCGGTAACAACGCCCCCTGTTCGGTTCAGCGCATTTCCTAACATATAAAGACGAAAACTTTTTAGAGGACACCATGGACACAGACACATTGACGAATCATATCTCAAAGCTGGGAAAAGTATTGTTTGAAAAAGCATGTTCAATAGTTTTGTCGGACGTTTTTGAACTTCATGCCATCAATGTGGATGGCATGAACGATGGCGGCACGGACTTTGCCACTTTTAATCGCTCTGGCGAAAGAATCAACACAGGGTATCAAATAACAGTACAAAAGACAGCCATCTCATCAAAAGCTCTCGAAGACGCTGAAAAATGCATCAATAAACTCGGTATTTCAAGATTTTATTTTTTCACGACGGTTATCATGAGTGAATCAGAAACTCGAAAACTGGAAAGCTCACTTGCTACAAAATTGTCAATATCGGCTTACTGTATGACTCCACGTCATATTGCTGGACTGATATTGGATAATCATTTACTCAACAAATTTCTTGATGAAAGTAATTATCCACTACCGAGGGATTATAAATCATCATTCGATTATAGGGAGGCAGCATTACATTCATACACTGTTTTATCTGATGATGTTTCACAGCTAAAACACAATATCTATGATGATACAATTTTATTTATACTTTCAGAAAACTCCTCTTTTGAAAATGACACTCTTATTGACCGAGTGATGGAGTTTCTCGCATTAAGCAACACAAAGCGGGACATAATTTCTAGGAGAATAGGTGCTCTGTTTGGGCAGAACAAAATATCAAAAATTGAAAATAAGATCGTGTTAAATAAGGAAACAAAAAACATTTTTTTCGCAAAAAAACGAATATACGAACAGGAGCTTTCCAGTCTGTCTTCGTCCCAAATAGATTTGATGCGCGATGACTTTAAAACCGATTGGACTGAAGATGATTCTAAGAATGTTGCGATTTGGATCGCCAATGCCACCATCGTCGAACAAATAAAAAATCTACAAGCATTAAAGGCAAGTATTGTAACACATCCACTTGTTGATATGAATAACAATGGACTTGATAATCTGGTATCTTTTTTGAAAAACAAGAAGAAAATGGATACCAAAGATGCAGACAATGCAATAAAAAAGTTGCTTGACATTGCATCAAATCATCCACTGATTAACAAAATTGCGCGGGCATCTGTCTACCTTTCGTTGGAAGGAGCATCACCAATCAGCTCCGCAAAAGCACTGGGCGCAAGCAGATGGTCAGAGTTTAATGTGTTGGTTGAGCCAA
>JBOFQC010000920.1:0-4476 GCA_051660725.1 Thermoguttaceae bacterium | reverse complement strand
AGCTGCATATTCGGAAATGACCGCATGTACGCAATGTCGAAAAGTCCGTGATGCGTCGGTCCGTCAGGTCCGGCAAATCCCGCCCTGTCCAAAAGCAACACCACTGGCAAATTTTGTAACGACACCTCTTGGAAAATCTGGTCGTAAGCACGTTGCATGAACGTGCTGTAAATCAAAACGAACGGTTTCAACCCGGTCTTTGCAAGGCCGGCAGCAAAAGCAACGGCGTGCGATTCGCAAATCCCGACGTCAAAAAATCGCTCAGGAAACTCATTCCGAATAGGTTCGAGCATGTTTCCCTGACACATTGCGGCAGTGATAACGCAAATTTTTTCATCCTTACGCATCAACCGCAGCACCGCTTCACGCACCCAAAACGTAAACGAACACGGCTCATTCGGTTCGCATTCCCCGTCATTTGGTTCTGAACCCGTTGGTGTCAAGCCAATATTTTTTGAAATCACCCCGGAATTTGCTTCCGCTGAATCTTTCGTTGCATTTTCTTCGGCACAATTTTTTTGCGCAACTGTTGGTTTGGCAGTTATCGGTGCAGAGCCGTTTCGTTTCACCTCCGGCGTCGGTGCGTGATACGCTGTCGGGTCCTGTTCCGCCGGCTTATAGCCACGTCCTTTTTCCGTGAAAACATGCAGCAAAACCGGTTCGTCGTAATCTCTTACGAGCCGTAACATTTTTTGAAGCAATTCGATATCATGTCCGTCAATTGGTCCGATGTATCGGAAACCAAGTTCTTCGAACAACATGCCGCCCAAAAGGCCGGCCTTGACTGCAGACTTGATGTTCGAAAGAAAAGATTCGGTTCGGTTACTGAGAAACGGCAAGGAATTAACCAAACGGTGCAGGCTTCTTTTCAGGCCCAGGTACGTCGGGTTCATTCGTAATCGGTCAAGATAATTGGAGACGCCGCCAACACGTGGACAAATAGACATTTTGTTATCGTTAAGGATAACGGTAAGATTTTTTTTCAATCCTCCGATATGATTCATTGCTTCGAACACGATACCGGAAGCGAAAGCCCCGTCACCGATAACGGCAACGCTGTGTCTTTCGTCTTTTTCACCACAAAGTTCGTCACCGCAAGTCAAGCCAAGAACGGTACTTGGGCTGCAACCTGCGTGACCGGTCATGAACAGGTCGTACTCGCTTTCGGACGGGTTCGGGAACCCCATCAGCCCCCCCTTGGTGCGAATCGAGTGGAGCGAATCCGCACGGCCTGTGAGTATCTTGTGCGGGTAACACTGGTGTCCGGTGTCCCAAATCAACCTGTCTTTTTTGAAGTCGAAAACGCTGTGCAACGCAATTGAAAGTTCGACAACCCCCAAATTCGACGCGAAGTGGACCGCCCGCATATCCGAGAGCAGACACAATTCTTCTCGAATTTCAGCGGCAAGCTGATTCAATTCTGAAACGGAAAGCGTCCGCAACTCTTCAGGGGAAACAATCATTGATAAGACGTTGGATGTTAGACGTAAGACGTTAGATGTTAGATGCCAAATTTACTTATCTGTACTGTATGATTTATTATTGAAGTAACCCCCGGCTCTCCGCCATGAAAGGGCGCAATAAAAAAACAAAAATCAACACTGCACCGCACCATTTACCTTGCCCTTCCAGGACGTAGGGCGCAGGGTATTGCTTCGACAAATGGAAAATAGGTAATACAGTACGCTTATTGGTTTAACGTTTTTCTTGTCTAACCTGTTTTTCAATTTCGGTGATTTTGTCGATTCGACGTAAATGCCGTCCACCTTCAAACGGCGTCGCAATCCAAATTTCGACAAGTCTGTCAATCATCTGCTCGGTAAGCATGTCCCCAGAAAGACAAAGCACGTTCAGATCGTTGTGGCGACGGCTCAATTCGGCGGAAAATTCATCGGAAATCGGAGCGGCCCTGACACCAGTAAATTTATTCGCAACAATACACATGCCGAATCCGGTACCGCAAATTAAAACGCCGCGGTCAACTTCCTTATTGCTGACTTCGCGCGCGACTTGAACGGCAACGTCGGGATAATCGACCGGCTGTGTGTCGGTTGCTGACGGCCCATGATCTATAACTTCGTGTCCGAGTTGACGAATCATTTCGCCTAACTTAAGTCGAATTGAAACTCCGTGGTGGTCACTTCCAATTGAAATTTTCATGTGTGTGAATTGGCAGTTGGAAACGCTGAACTTGAATCAGCGGCAAAAACATAATCGACAAATTTAAAATTGGCTGTGTACTACCCTTTATACGGCATATCCTTGCTCTTCCATCATTGTAGAGAAACGCGTGTAATGCTCTTGGTAAAGAGGCATTTTTTCAGGGTTTGGAAAAAAAGTACGGTCAATATTAATCATGGAATGAGCAGCGTCTTCGAATTTTTTGAAGTGCGAACCAATAGCTGCAATCAAAGCAGCGCCGAAAGCGGGTCCGTTTTCGGAGACCGTTCGATGATTTATTCTTCCAGAAACGTCAGCGCGGCACTGCATCCACGAATCGTTTTTCGCCCACGGACCGCCTGTGTAAATTTCACCTTGTGTGGAAGACGATTCGGAAAGCTCTTCGATTTTTTCGTAACACATGCGTTCGAACAAAGCGGTTCCTTGCAGACAAGACGCAAACTGCACTTCGCGGTTGTCCGTTGCCGGTGAAATAAAACCTTCCGCACTGGTTGAGCAAAAAGGAAACAACTCGCCTTTTCGGCAGTTCGGATACGCAATATAATCGGTAGGCAAAAGTTTATTCGCTTCTTTTTCGAGCGAGGAAACATTCGTATCCTTGAACCAATGCGAAAGCCACTCAGCACCGGTGTTACATTCAGTTGAAAAGAACCACGATTGGTTCGGCAACTTGAACATTTTTATCAAGTGGTGCGGATACTTCAGAATTCTTTTTGTGATACCACTAATCGACAACGAATCGCCGACAATGGTATAGAAGTCGCCCATTTTTCTTGTGCCGGAAGCGAGAAAACCAGCGGTTGCGGAAGACGAGCCCATAACAACCGGGACGCCCTGCGGCAAACCTGTAGCAGCCGAAGCGGCAGAACTTACCTTGCCGATTGCAGCTCCGAGATGCACAAGTTTCGGGAGCCTGTCTCGAACTCCGAGGTGCATGTCGTAATCGAGCCAATCGGGCCAGGATTCGTCAATCAGGTCGCAGCCGGTGTTGACAGCCAGCGAGTATTCGGTGACATCAATTCCTCCTTTCAGTCGTCCTACGATGTAGTCCGTTTGATGTGAGAATACGGCGACTTCATAAAGTTCCGGCAGATTATCTTTGATCCAGGCAATTTTCGCAATTGTGTCGTCTGCACGGAATTGGAATCCCATCCGTCTGCAGTGATCGACACCGAGCATGTTCAATTTTGTCAACTGTTCCGTTGCCCGTGCATCGTTATACATGATTGCCGGAGCAATTGGATTACCAGCTCTGTCCAGAATAACAAGCGTTCCAGGCGGCCCGCAAACGGATATACCCCTGACTTGCGTCGGACCGACACCCATTTTACGCAGTTGCGAGGTGAGCTGACCGAGCGAATTACGAACAGCGTCCCACCAAATTTCAGGCTGTTGCTCAATTAATCCTTTTGTAACTACCGGTGGATGAGCAAATTGTGCTTCAGTTTTAACCATTTCCTGGCCATATTCGGACACAGCAATGGCAACCACCTTATCGTTTTGTAGGTGGACGCCAATGAAAATTGCATTTTTCGTTACTGGTTCTGACATGACTGCTGGTTAATTACTTTTCGAAACTGATGAGACAGGCACTCAAGAATAAAGAGTAGCCACTAAAATTATACAATAATATTTTTATTCGGCAATAAGCGCGGCAGACTGTATTTCATTCTGGAGAGTTGCCAATTTTTGGCGGTCCTGAATAAATATTGGGTTTCTACCAGAGCTTTTCCCGGCTACTGCGCGTTGCTTCGTCCCCGGCTATTTTTTTAGCCTGGAATTTTTTTCTGGGACGGAATATGCTCAAATACGTCTATATTGGTACGTAGACAGTATAATAAGTTTTTAACGTAGGATTTCGTTTCCGGCAATATTTTCTCATAATGGACCTGTACGATTCGCTATTACTTTTTGCCCGGCAGTGGGACGCCGAAACTGCGGAAGATGTCGTACAGGACGCAATTGTAAAATATTTCGACAAAACCCTAAACGAAAACGGAGAAAAACCGGAAAACTCGTCCGCTTGGCTTTTCACAGTTGTGCGGAACGAGTCGATAAGCCGGTTACGGAAGAAAAAAACCGCCCAGAATCACGAGCGGAATTGTAAGGACTCGGCTTCCAATTGGTTCGAAAACTCGCAGGAAACGCAGCTTGATGCGAAACTGGTTGCAGAAAAATTGCTGTTTTTACCGCACGAAACCCGTGAAATAATAGTCGCGAAAATTTGGGGCGGCCTTTCATTTGACGAAATAGCGAAAGCTTTTGGAACCTCGAAAAGTTCCGCTCACAGAAAAT
>JBOFQC010000919.1:0-3310 GCA_051660725.1 Thermoguttaceae bacterium | reverse complement strand
AAACATTGAAAAACTCGGAAAAGGAGCCGACCAACGGGAGGTGGAACACTTCACGCGAAGCGCACCGCCCATACCGGGCTCCGGTATACCCCATCATTTTCAACCTCCGACCAATTGGGTAAACGTAAAATGTTTGTCGTCGAGGTCGTGGTTTTTTTCGGGAAAATCACTTCGGTTGTGTGCGCCACGTGTTTCTTCACGTAAAAGTGCGCCTTTCAAAACCAGCTGCGAAAGCAAAAGCATATTTTGCAATTCCCAACCTTCAACGGAATCGAACTGGCGGGAAAGAACGTAATTCGACCAACGGCGGCAATCATCAAGTGCTTCTTGCAAACTGTCGGCACTACGAATAACGCCGGCACAGCGCCACATTAAACTTTTTAGTGCATTTCTCAAATCGGCAAGATCAATACCGCTACTCGGTTCGGATTCTTTTTCCGACTGCTCAGAAAGGTTACGAGCAGATGAATCCGCTTGAAAATTTTCGTCGAAAAGTGAATAACACACCTGGTCAATTACTGGTTGGACATTGTAATCGTCGGTGAAATGGGCGGCTGCTTCTCCGGCAAGGCGTCCGCACGATTCGCCGAAAACCAACGCTTCAAGCAAACTATTGGAAGCGAGTCGATTTGCTCCGTGCAGACCGCTGGCAGCGCACTCTCCGGCTGCCCAAAGCCCCGGTAATGTGGTGCGCCCATCAATGTCAATTGTGATACCGCCCATTATGTAGTGCGTACCGGGCCGAACAGGTATCCGATCAGTTGCAATATCAATATCGAAAAGGCGGCACTGCTCTGCAATTCCTGGAAAACGGTTGTAAACCCATTCCGGCTCTTTGTGCGAAAGGTCGAGAAACACGTTTACCGAATTCGTTTTCATCATTTGCATGACAATTGAACGGCTAACGACATCACGTGGGGCAAGTTCGCCGCGTGGATCGTAATCGTACATGAATCGGTACCCATTTTTATCAACCAAAGTCGCTCCGGCGCCTCGCAACGCTTCGGAAATCAAGCTTCGACTGCTCCCTGCGATGTAAAGTACAGTTGGGTGAAACTGGATGAATTCCATATCACGTACTTCTGCGCCAGCACGGTAAGCAATTGCGATTCCGTCCCCGGTTGCTGTCTCAGGATTTGTGGTTTCCCGGTAAAGTTGCCCGATTCCGCCGGTTGCAATTATTGTTTGCTTTGCCCAAATTAACTCTTTACGAGAATCGTTTTTATGGTAGACGATACAACCGCGGCACTTACCGGTTGAAGTTAGCAGGTCGATTACAAACGTGTTTTCACAAAGCCGTATGTTCGGCCTGCGGTTTGCTTCTTCGAGTACGCCGCGAATAATTTCCTTCCCGGTGCTGTCACCAAAAGCGTGTAAAACACGCGAGTGGGAATGGCCGCCTTCTCTGGCGAGTGCGTAATCACATTCATCTTCAGAGCGGTCAAAATTGACTCCGTATTCGATTAACTTCAGAACTTCGGCGGGTCCGTTTTTTATTACGTGATCGACGACTCTTTTATCACAAAGTTCGCCGCCGGCAAGTAATGTGTCTTCAATGTGATCTTCAAACGAGTCGGTTTTTTCCCATACGGAAGCAATTCCACCCTGCGCGTTTACACTGTTGGAAATGGTGAAATTGGACTTGCATACGAGAAGCACATCGAGTTTCGGATCAACGGCAAGAGCAGCCCGCAAACCGGCAAGGCCGCTTCCGATTACGACGACATCTGCAAATGAATGGGGAATCAGTTTCGGATGAAACGAAACGAGGTTCCGACGAATAGGTTTGAGAGGTGTATGCATTTCAATTATGTTTATACGTTAATTTTACTGACCACCAGAAAAACTTTACGTAAAATTTTTTCATTTCAGTTAGTATCGTTAGCCGCCGAGCCCTGCTCAGCGTAGCACCCCAGCTAACATTTATTGCTTTAAAATCGTCTGACACTTTGTAAACGTAAGTATTCTTACTTTATTCTACTTGAAAAACCAGGGTAATCAACAGCTCCGGGTCTTTGCTTTTTACGATAAGCAAAAATATGCAAACATTTTGGCGTATTCCGATTTATTAGTTCGTGTAGTATGGATAATTTTGTGGCTGTTCTTGCACAGTTCAGAGCGGTTGTTTTACGTGCTTAAAATTGGTATACTGGATAAAGACCGTAGCACGGCATGGCGGTGCGCTTCGCGTGAAGTGTTTCGCCTCCCGCGACCTGCCGTCGAGGCGTGAATAGGTCGGCTTCATTTCCCGTGATTATGTTGGTTTCATCATAATTACATTCACAAATCCCGTTATTGGAAAATGTCAACTTAATAACGTTGTACAGTATAACCCCTTGCTTTTTCCACAGGGTAAACAAGGCAAAAATGCGATTTAATGACTACGCGAGGTAAAATATTTTCATGGAACTACGATTATTGGAAAAAAAAGATTGGGACGAAGTCGCAAGGTTAATCCACGCTTCGTTAAATGTTTGGTACAAAAAAAACCGCGGTTTCGAACTCGTCGGCGGAAATTGGGAGACAATGCGTGTTTTTCCCCGTGTTTACGAGGCTCTCGACCCGAACTGCTGCGTAATTGCCGTTGATACCGAGTCGGGAAGAATTGCCGGTTCGTGCTTTTTTCATCCCCGTCCTACGCACATTTCGCTCGGAATCATGAATGTGCATCCTGATTTCTTCGGGAAAAAAATCGCAATGCCGATTCTGAATTACATTATCGATTACGCTGAGCGGGAAAAAAAACCGATTCGGCTCGTCTCAAACGCGATGAATCTCGATTCTTTTTCGCTTTATAACAAGGCGGGATTCGTGCCGACCTGTATGTTTCAGGAAATGGTTCTAAACGTGCCTGAGTCTGGCGTTCCGTGCTGCTGTCCAAGCGGTTTTTCTATCAGAAACGCAAAAATCGAAGACGTGCCGAAAATGGTCGCACTTGAAAAAGAACTTTACCACCTTGATCGGGAAAAAGATTTCCGCTTTTTTATCGAAAACAGTGGAAATCTTTGGCACACCTCGGTTTTGGTGAACGAAAAGAACGAAATCGACGGGTTCCTGTCTTCAATAAACGATCCCGGAAGCAACATGCTCGGCCCCGGAATTGCACGAACCGAATCGCAAGCAATTGCTCTTGTTTGTGCCGAACTCAACCAACATAAAGGCAAAACCCCGGCGTTTTTGGTCCCTTCACACGCAAAAGAAGTGCTGAAAGTCCTGTACGGACTCGGTGCTAAGAACTTCGAAATTAACGTCTCGCAGGTTTACGGCGACTGGAAGCCTGCTACTGGAATTGTTTTTCCGACGTTCATGC
>JBOFQC010000918.1:0-4247 GCA_051660725.1 Thermoguttaceae bacterium | reverse complement strand
GACGGAAGCCGCCCGAAAAGCATTTCGCGGAGCTTCGAACCGACATCAATTGGAGCGGAAAGGGCCGTTATTTTCGGAATGTTACGTGAAAATTTCGACTCCAGCCAATATACGTGGTCGGACTCCGATTGGGTAACCCAGGAATTCACTAGAACCGAAAGAGCAGAAATCCGGTCTTTCGCGGCTCGTAATTCCTGCCGCTGATTCGTGTCTTTGATTTGGCTCGCACAATCACGTAAAGCTGCGATTAGGTTTCGCAACCCTTCAGTAATCGAGTTTTTCACAATGTTCGATTCATGAACCCGTCCGTTTCCGCCGGGCCGTTTTTGCAACCAATCGTAAAGCGAACCGAAAAAGTTTTCCGTGCGGTACCGGCAGTCTTCGACGATTTTCGTTTCCTGCTGAAACCCGTTGGTAACCAGCAACCCCTTATGAGTTCGTGGGTTAAACAGCTTGTTCAAATTGTAATCAATCTGGCCTTGCGAAACGGAGATACCGAGGTGATCCGCCGCAACTGGTTCCATTGTGTGCGCTTCGTCAAAAACGAGAACGTCGTAAGGGGGTAAAACGCTTCCGCCGCCCCCGTCTCCAAAACCGGACGCAGCCCGAAGAGCAAGGTCACTGAACAGCAACGAATGGTTTACTACGAGAACTTGCGCACCGTAAATTCTTTGTCGGGCTTTGGTGTAAAAGCATTCTTTATAATACATGCAGTTTCGAGCCAAACAATTTCCCTGTTCGCAGCAAACGTCGTCCCAAACTTCCCAGTTCGGACGAGGATTCAGGTCGGAAAGCGACCCGTCAGTTGTTTCCTGACTCCATTTTCCAATACGTACCAAGTCGTTTTCCTGAAAGCCGTTAAACATAGAGCCGGACGATTTCAACGCGGCATTCAAGCGTCTTTGGCAGAGATAATTCGAGCGGCCCTTAACCAATACGGCAGAAAACTCAAGTGGTAAAATACTGCGTAAAAACGGTAAATCCTTATAAATAAGCTGTTCCTGCAAACTTATTGTATGAGTTGAAATAACCGCTCGCGGAATAGGCGTTTTTTCCGTTGTGAGTTCATCTCTGTCTTTTCGCTCACCGGATATTTGATCCTGGCAGGCATAAAGCAGGGCCGGAACCAGATATGCGAAACTTTTGCCGACTCCGGTACCAGCCTCGGCAATAAGGTGTTTTGCCGACTTAATGGAAGCGTCAACCGCTTCGGAGAGATGAAGTTGTTCCAGCCGATGTTCGTACCGCGCAAGCCGCTTGGCTATCATTCCATCAGGTCCGAGTATGTCTGGAACAGTTATCACAAGAGAAATCGTTATTAAAAAGATTAAAAATTTGCAGAATATTTCATGTAATCAATACATTCTACATTGAATACCAAACATTACAAGGGAAATATCAAAACGTATAAACTCTCTATTTTAATTGTAAACCTGAAATAATAACAAAAAAACAATGGCGCGCTATTTGCTACTGTATATTACAGATAACGCAACCTGCCATTTTGGCAGGGAATTTAAAATTGAAAAAGAGCCGGGAACGAAGCATCGCGCAGTCCCCGGGTAAAAAGAAAAAACACATTTAAACCCAATATTGCATGAAATTCGATTACGATAAATTAACAACCAAATCGCAGGAAGCGGTTTCCAACGCACAAGGGATTGCGATTAAAAATGAAAGTCCGGAACTTACGCCGCTTCATCTCCTTGCCGCTTTAATTGAGGAGCATGACGGAAATGTCAAACCAATTTTCGCAGCAATTGGAACGAATACCGAAATGCTGCGGAAAATGGTCGAGGCTGATATTGCGCACATGCCGAGAATTAAAGGGGGCGGTGCGCCGCAGCCAAGCGGTGAAATGCAAAAAGTGCTTTACGCTGCCGCTGACGAAGCGGAAAAAATGAAAGACGAGTTCATTTCAACTGAGCATTTGCTTTTGGCACTCGAAGCGATTCCGTCAAAGGCGAAAAACGTGCTCGAACTTAACTCGCTTGACCGAACATCTTTGCTTCAAGGAATTCAAAAAGTACGTGGAACGGCAAGGGTAACGGACGCAGAGCCGGAGTCTAAACTTCAGGCACTTTCAAAATACGGCATTAACCTCGTCGAACGGGCAAAAAAAGGCAAGCTCGACCCGGTGATTGGCCGCGATTCCGAAATCAGGCGTGTGGTGCAGGTGCTTTCCAGACGCCGTAAAAACAACCCGGTACTCATTGGCGAACCGGGAGTCGGTAAAACCGCAATTGCTGAAGGACTTGCTCTGCGCATCGTTGACGGTGATGTGCCGGAAAGCCTGAAAAACAAGCAGGTAATCGCTCTGGATATGGGCGCACTCGTTGCCGGAACGAAATTCCGCGGTGAGTTTGAAGAACGCTTGAAATCCGTTCTCCGTGAAGTCGAGGAAGCAGCCGGTGAAATAATACTTTTCATTGACGAGCTTCACACCGTAATCGGCGCAGGTCGGGCAGAAGGTGGCTCAGACGCCGCGAACCTGCTGAAACCGGCACTTGCACGTGGTGATCTAAGATGTATCGGTGCGACAACTTTGGACGAGTACCGGAAATACATCGAAAAAGACGCCGCTTTGGAACGACGTTTTCAACCTGTTTACGTTGGCGAACCAAACGTTGAGGACACAATTGCGATTTTGCGAGGACTGAAAGCCCGTTACGAAGCGCACCATAAGGGTGTGAAAATTAAAGATTCCGCCCTTGTTGCTGCTGCGGAGCTTTCGCACAGGTACATTGCAGACAGGTTTTTGCCTGACAAAGCGATTGATTTAATGGACGAAGCGATGAGTCGGCTCGCAATGGAACTCGAAAGCGTTCCCACTGAAATCGACGAAGTGCAACGCCGGTTGGTTCAACTCGAACTTGCAGCCAGACAGCTTGCTGACGAAAACGAACCGCACGCTAAAGAACGGCTTAAAGAGATCGAGAAGGAAATGGAACGGCTCAAAAAAGAACTGTTCGAACTACGTGGCCAGTGGGAAAAAGAAAAGAGCGGACTCGGTGACGTACACGAAATACGAAGTAAACTTGCTGCTGCACAGCACGAGTTCAGACAACTTGAGTCACGGATCAAAGAGGAACAGTCTCGAGGCAGAATTGTTGCCGAATCCGATTACCAAAAACTGTTCGAACTCGATTCCAAGCAGAAAAAACTTGCCGAGGAACTGGAAAAACTCGAAGTCGAAGAACACGAACAGTCCGAAAGCGAAAAAGGTGAGGAAATACGTCACAAACCGCTTTTACGTCAGGTTGTCGGACCGGACGAAATTGCCGAAGTTGTCAGTTCCTGGACCGGAATACCGATTCAGCGCATGATGGAAACCGAACGGGCTAAACTTTTAGTGCTAGAAGAACGCTTACATTTACGCCTGATTGGACAAAACGACGCAGTTGACGCAGTTGCAAATGCTGTGAGACGCAGCCGATCCGGGTTGCAGGACCCGAATCGACCAATCGGTTCGTTCCTATTTCTCGGTCCGACCGGAGTTGGCAAAACCGAGCTTTGCAAAGCACTTGCCGAAGCAATGTTCGACGACGAGTCGGCAATTGTACGGTTGGACATGAGCGAATTCATGGAAAAACACTCGGTTAGCCGTTTGATTGGTGCCCCTCCCGGTTACGTGGGATACGACGAAGGGGGCCAACTCACGGAAGCGATCAGGCGCAGGCCTTATGCAGTAATTCTGTTCGACGAAATGGAAAAAGCTCACCGGGACGTTTTTAACGTTTTGCTCCAAGTATTGGACGACGGACGGCTTACGGATAATCAGGGACACACCGTTGATTTTACCAACACGATTATTGTGATGACCTCGAATATTGGTAGCCAGCTGATCCAAGAAATTACCCGTGAAGGTGGTTCGCAGGATGAGATTCGAAGTGGCGTTGAAAACCTGCTGCACAGTCAATTCCTGCCGGAGTTTTTGAACAGAATCGACGAAACCGTAATTTTCCAGCCGCTTACGAAAGAGGAGATTCGAAAAATTGTGTTGCTTCAGGTCAAAAAACTCGAAACGCAACTGCAAAAGAACGGAATCAAACTTTCGGTTACCGAAAAAGCAGTCGACGCTATTGCGGATCAGGGTTATGACCCGGTTTTCGGTGCGAGACCGCTTAAACGGATTATACAGCGGAAAATCCAGAATCCGCTCGCTGTTCAGTTGCTGAAAAACGAGTCGAAACGTGATAATAAACCGGGGAGTGATAAACTCCAAAAAGTGAAAATCGACTTTGATG
>JBOFQC010000917.1:0-8176 GCA_051660725.1 Thermoguttaceae bacterium | reverse complement strand
TACCATTCATGTTGCCGACCCGCACGCTTTCTGGAAACCTTACGACGAAACAAACGAACGCTGGGAAGAGCTGCGGGATCATCCTAGTTGGTGGTTCGGCGATGCGAAAAAATATCCCCCTTTCCACGACCTGCTTGAAGCCCTTAATCGGGTTATCAAGCGGAATCCGGGTACGACTTTCATTTGCGCACACTGCGGAAATAACGCGGAAGACCTCCAGTGGGTTGCAAAATCACTCGACGCTGCCCCGAATATGATGGTTGATCTTGCCGCCAGGATTCCAGAGATCGGACGAAAAGACCCGGAAAAGGTACGCGAATTTTTCACCAAGTACGCAGACCGAATCCTGTTCGGAACCGATTTCATGGTTTACGGTAAAATCATTCTCGGTTCAAGCGGAAACGAACCGCCGCCAACTGACGACGATGCGGTTGAATTTTACCAAAAACATTGGCGATTCTTCGACACGGCTGACAGATATTTTCCGCACATGACACCGATTCAGGGAAATTGGCCGATCAGCGCGATTCAGCTTCCGCCGGATGTGCAGCGGAAAATTCTTTTCGACAATGCGAACCGAATACTTGCACCGTTTATGCCGTTACCAACAGCTGAAGCGGTTCCGTGCAAAGACGAATCCGGGAACGAGGCAACTATTAACCTTGACGGAAAATTGGACGAAGCGGTTTGGCAAAAAGCGGTTCCGATCCGAATCGAGTCAGCTCTAGTCGGGGCGGAAGCGGTTCCTGGCGTTTCGACAACTGCGAGAATTCTTTACGGTGACGAAGCGATTTACGTCGGGTTTGAAGCTCCGTTTACCGAGTTGACCGTTTTCGAACCGGTGCAGGAAACCAAGCGGCTCGGCCTTTGGGAGAAAGACGTAGTCGAAGTTTTTTTAGGACTTTCAACCGACCCGATTAACAAGTATAAAGAGTTCGAGGTAGCACCAACAGGGGAAAAATTGGAAGTCGCGTTGAATCTGCCGGAAAAAGATTTCGACTGGAACAGCGGATTCACAGCAGCTACAAATGTTGATAACGAAAAGAAAATCTGGACAGCTGAAGTACGGATTCCGTACAGCGCGATTTCAGAAAACGGAAAAAAGCCGACTGCCGGTGATAAATGGAAAGCGAATTTTTACCGAAGTGACAGGGCTAACCGAGCGTTCGTCGCTTGGTCGCCCGCTTTGACAAATTCGGCCCACACCCCCAAACGGTTCGGAACTCTGTTGTTTAAGTAATTGTATTTAAGCCGATTCAAGAATTGTATATGTAATCCGGTATTATTTATGTCTTACCGGATTCTCAAACGACTTAAGTATATCAATCCCCGATTCATCTCTTAGGCGAGCCATATCTTTTTTTGCATTCTCGCTAGCTTGACGAATGTACGCGCGATACTCTTCTCGTGACATATTCTTTGTTTCGTCACTAATTTTTTCACGAATGGCCCAAACCATTTCAAGGGGATCATCAGAATTAATATTATATTTCGTATTCGGCATTTGGTATTTCTCCTGAGATTACGGTTGGTGGAACAATAATGACATACTATACATATTAGCACCATTTACGGTGTTCACAGCATTGATTGTCCTTATGTTGACGAAATGCCTGAAATTCCAGCTCAGAATATAATCGCAATTATTGACAACGGCATACGCTATGTGTGTTAGATCGCCAAATGATCTTTCCGACAGAATACCATTTTTCAAATACTCAAGAGCTAATCTATCAGCTTCATCACTTTCTGGTAACTCTTTAATATTCAAGCTATTCAACATTAACAGCATTCTTGTCCGTTTTATTGCATTTGGACAAGCGTTGATTTCGGCTAAGACCGCTTGGGAAATAACCAAATCAAATTCATTAGCATTCTCACTTACGAAATGAAAAAACCAACGTGTTGCTGCTTCTTCTGATGGTTTGTGCGGTGCCTCAATGTGGCTTATCACAGAAGTATCGAGAAATAATTTTAATTTTCTCATATTGAATACTGTTAGTCGAAAAAAAAATTCACATTTGATATACAAGTAAAAAACGAAAAACCCTAACTCTTATAATACATCTCGACAACCAGCCCGGTATTTTTTCGGACCTGTTCGGCAATTTGGTCGATTTCGGCGTTTTCAAGCGGAAGAATATCCGGGTCGGGTGTCACCCGGGCAACGGTGTAGAGCTGCACATTCTTTATCAATCCGCCGGAGTGGGTAATTTCACGAAGTCGGGTACAGTATGCCGCAACCTCTGATTCCGTTGGCTTGCTTCCGTGATTCATGAAAAAATTCGTCTGGATAACAACCGGGTGCCGGGCTGCCGTTTCAGAAATATTACGTAGAACTCTTGCGAACGGAACCGTTGAGTGGGAAACTATTTTGTACTGCTCCTCCGTGCCGGCGTCGAGTTTCGTCCAGAGTTCGCCGCGGTTTTCCATGAGAAAATCTACCGCTTGGGCAATATGTTTCACGTGAAGCATTGTCGCATTCGTAATCAACACGATTTTCGGTTTCGTAATTGAACCGTTCGCAACTTCAACAACGCGGTTCACAACTTCCGGAAAGTAAGACGAAAGAGTCGGTTCCCCGTCCCCGCTTAACGCAATGTCATTGAACCGGCGTTTTTCCGGCGGCGTCTTTTTGAACCACTCGTCTTCAAACAGTTCGCCGCTTTCAACCAAAGCAACAACCAGCCGCAACTCCTGTTCCAACAGCTCGACATCAAGATGCGGCTCCATGTTGCCCCGCCCTTCCGGGTCGCCCAACACCTGACAGTAAAGACACGCGAAATTGCACACCGGCGAAATATTCACGCCAACCGAAACTCCACCCGATCGGCGGCTTACTACCGGGTAAACGTACTTCGCATCTCGAAAATTACGTGGATGAATTTTTGTAAGCATCGCAAATCTTTCCGCTGTAATCGAATTGTATACTTTCTCCCGGCTGCACAACGAGAAAATCCTCCTCGTTCCAGTCGCCAGCCAGAAGCCTTTTCAGAAGCGAAAGGTCACCGCTCACTTTCTCGAACTGCCAACCACGTGACTGTGCAAGCTGAACGGTTTCTTCCTCGAACCGCGAGTCCGGCTCAATACCGGTCTCTATAAAACACATTTTAGTGTAATGGTCCATTTTAGCAAACTGTTCCCAAAGATATTTGGCATTTTCTTCACCGTATTTTTCTATCATCTGTTCAAGCGTCTGCGAAAAACCCATTTTCGCCTGAATCGAATCCGGCTGGTGTTGCAGCAAAGTGTCTCCGCCACGTTCTATCCAACCGGTTGTTTTAAAATACGTGCCGGGATTCTTCTCGAAATAATCCTGGTACCTATTCTTGTCGCCGAGAAAAAGCGTAATGCAGTCATGCGCTCGGGGCAAAACCAACGGAATGGAACGAGCCGTCAGTCCGACAACCCCGCCACTGCAGAGAGCGTAACCGAGAACAATTGCGTCGTAATCTTGCTCGTTCTGCTTTTCAAGAACGGCGTTTAAGCGGTCAAACATACCTTTCCGACCAAGATCGTGAAGTCCTTTCGGCAAAAACTCCACGTCCACGTAATTCTTAGATGTTGCGGCAAGGTACGAACATTCACGGAAAAGAATCTCACAAGCAATTAATTTTAACCGCATAATCTGATAAGGATGTATTGTTCAACGTAAAAAAACGCTGATCTAGGATCAGCGGCTAAACACAGTTGACAAATTTACATTGGCGTTTATTCGTTTATCTACCGGTTCTTAGACGGGTACCGAGGTAATTGTCCAAATCGTTTATGGCTGTAATTTTATCAGCAGTTTTTTCAAAATCGTAATCAACACGTCTGAAAGTAATGTTGTTACCATCCTGAATAACATAACATGCACGTGGATCACGGTCACGGGGTTGGCCAACAGAGCCGACATTTATCATGACCTTTTGCGGTCCGAGAGTGAACGAATAATTGATTTCGTATGGGGCGAAAAATTCACGCGATTCGGTAAATACACCCGGAACGTGTGTATGTCCTTGAAAACAGTATTTCGGAACAACCGCGAAAAGGCGTTCCATTTTCTTTTCGTCAAAAATATCATCTTGGAAAACGTACTCGTTGAGCGGATTACGTGGCGAACCGTGAACAAAAAGGTAATCCCCCTCACGCACCTGACGCGGCAGTTCGCCCAAAAAGTCCCAGCGTTTATTCGAGTTGTTGAATTTTTCGAGCTGTTCCCGGGTCCAAAAGATCGCCTGTTCAGCACCGGCATTGAATCCTTCCGGATCAAAAAGAGTCGCCTGGTCGTGGTTTCCGAGCAGACAAACTTTTACTCGTTTCATTACAAGATCGGTTACTTCGATTGGATTCGGGCCGTAACCAACGAGATCACCCAAGCAATAAATCTCATCGACTTTTTGCTCATCAATATCCTTTAGGACAGCTTGGAAAGCTTCCAGATTACTGTGTATGTCACTTAATATTGCTCGCTTCAACGGGCTGCTCCTGATATTCTAATCTGAATCTAAATATTATTCTTATAACACATGTTGTCAACAAACGACCACTTTCCTCAATTACACGGCATACATTACATGTTTTCCAATGTTGCGAAAACTGAAGATATTCAGAACCAAACATTTAAAAACTCGGTGAACGAACCAGCCAACTGGAGGCTGCAAACTTCACACGAAGCACACTGCCATTCCAAGCTCCGCCATACCTTTTGGGAAAAGCAAGTATTTGTTTTACGTGCAAACTTCAACCATTTTGACAACGTACGGTATAAGTATACAACTTTATTTAAAAAATGCCTGCCAATCTTTACTTAACTCTATATTATGGTTAAAATTTTTGCGAATGTCGATACCCCCGCGTTCTAAAGTCGGTTTTTTTTTGTAAAATCCGACTTTATGATGAAAATTCTAGCATTTGAAACAATGGAAACGCACGGGAGCGTTGCCGCCTTTGAAAACGACACGCTTCTTTCTGACGTAAAACTACTCGAAAAAAGCGCAAAATCACTCGCCCCGGCAATTTCCGACCTGATGAAAAACGTAGGCTGGAAAAGCACGGATATCGATTACGTCGCAGTTGCTACTGGTCCCGGCTCATTTACCGGACTCCGTGTCGGCGTCGCAACGGCGAAAGTATTCGCTTACGCTACCGGTGCGAAAGTTGTCGGAGTTGACACACTCCAAGCAGCCGCTTTCTCAATTCTGAGCGGAGCAAATGAAAAAACACGGCCCCGTTTCTGCGTCGTTTCTTCAGCAGTTGATGCTCAGCGTGGCGAAGTGGTTGTACAAAATTTTTCCGCAACACTTTCTGAATCGGCTGAATTGGTTCCACTTACCGAACCGAAAATTGTCCCGGCTTCCGACTGGCTAGAACAGGTTAACGAAAAAGACGACCAACCGATTTGCTTCACCGGGCCGGCCCTTTTCAAAATCAAGCAGGAAAAGTTTCACGTAAAACATTGCAACGTGATTGCGGACCAAACTTTCTGGTATCCGGACGCTTCGGTAATCGGCAGGCTTGCACAAATACGAATCCGAAATGGTGAATCGGATGATATCTGGGCGCTTTCACCAATTTATTCGCGTCTTAGTGCAGCGGAAGAAAAGAAGATAAGAACTCAATAAACATTTTACCCGGGATTGCGGCGGGGACGCCTACATCCCCGGCTCTTTTTTAGCGAAAAATTGTTTTTTTGCGAAAAGTTACTGCGTACTATTCGCCACTGACGGATTTCAGCATGCGTGCTTTGTAATCTTCGAATTGGGCCGGTGTGTTGAATTCCCGGTACGCTTGGACATTGTTCTGCGAACAGGTTTCGAAAAACTTGTTCCAACCGTCTTTTAAGTTTTCGGGACCCCAAAACGGTTTCTTTTCTGCTTCCGCTTTTTGCATGAACTCGTTGTACTGTTTCAACCAGACGTGGTCAAGCGGCAACTTTTCACGAACCAACCGCTTAACCTGAACGGAGTCGTCGCCGAACTCTTTTGCTGCAGCGGCAATTGCCGAATTAAAAATCTCCGTTGCTTTCGAGAGCGTGTCGAAGTCGAGCCAATCCGCAGTGCTTTCACGGAAACAACCGATGTGGTTGCCTGTTGAAATCGCTTTCTTATGCAAAAGAATCAGATATTCGGCAACAAACGGAGCTGCTTTTTCACCGTAATAGTTCCAAATGAACTCCTTGGCCAATTCCTCTTCTTTGAGTTCCGGATTCCACATCAAGTGCGAGATCACGTAATTCCGAAGCCGCACAAAATCGCCGGCTGTGCAGTAAGCGTCTCCTTGTTCGAACAGACCAATTGTGCCGTGATTAATAAAAAACCGAATATTCGGAGCAAGCACATTCATGTTCGGATGCGGCAACATGCAAGAAGAAAAATTCGTCACGTAGTCCCAGACGAAAAGCTGCTTGGAGATTTTGCTCCAGCCTTCCATGTCTTCGCAGAGCGAACGGTTCTGTTCGCCGGTTAATGGTTGTACAAACGAACACTCAATTGTACAGAGTCTGACAACAACATTTTCACGTGGCTTGGCAAGTTTCGGCGGTTTGCGTGTGTACTGATAAGCAAGCGTTTCGACCCAAACTTCTGGAAACTCCTTTTCAATATCTTCCGCAACGGCGTTGACGAAACGGATAAGTGCGCCGGATTCAGCCCCTTCCTCTTCGAGAACTTTCTTGCATTTTTCGCATTCGCACGGGTTGTACCAGTCGTTTTGGCTAATCGAAATGAATCTCGCTTCGGGACTTTTACGAATCGCTTCGAGCGCGTTTTTCGTCAGTTCCTTTCTCATTTCGTCGTTTGTCAAACAGAGCTGGGCGTGGTCGTGTGTTCTCTTTCCGTCAATTTCACTGAACCACTCCGGATGTTCAGCAAAATACTTTTCCGGCGGAATCAGCGGATAAAACGAGTGAACGAAATACACAAAGCGGTGATGATCTCCAGAATCGGCTGGAATCGGTTCGTTTGCTCCGTTACATTTCATACGGGTAGCAAAGACCGGGTCGAAAGCGTCTTTGTAAAATGATTCCCGGTACTCGAGCTTCGGCGCAAATTCAACGTTCAGTTTTGATGAATTGAGCGAGAGCTGCGGTTTCTTCGGCACGAAACTTTCAGTTGAAGTCCACCAACGGACGCCGAGAAAATCTTCGAGAAATGTGTTCACCGCGTAAAGAGCACCACGCTGTTTGTGGCCGGACAGGAGAATGTTTTTTCCGTTCGTTTTAATTATGATTCCGTCATACGGAACCTTTGCAAAGTCTACACCGGGGAAAAGTTTTTTTGCCCGCTCTGAACTTCCGACCAGGATTTGCGGAGCCGATTCGGCCACTTCTTTTTCAGTATTAATCAACCAGTCCGTACCAGTTATTTCAGAGAGGTACGTTTTTAATTCTTTCGCTGCCGTCTTTTCAACCGGAGTCGCGGAATCCGAAATTACAATTGTGTATTCGGTTTTTCCGTTGTTCGCCAACGATAACTCAGCCGCACAGAGCCGATCTACCTGAATCAGATTTGAGACCGCGCAAAACAAAAATGCGCAAAATACACAAGATACAAATAACAGTTTTCTTTTCATGATAATAATTGTATAAATGGTTTACGGTTCTGTTATTGAGCGTAAGTATACAGACAATTGTTCATAAAAATCGAGAAGATTCTGCCACTGGGCCGCGTCAATTGAAACTCTGGCCGGTCCGTCAGTGTCTTCGGAACTGGGATCAAAACCAACACGTTTGTTTTTGCTACCGGGAGTTTTTTCCTGCTCGACGCTGTTATCAGGTTGAACACTGTCAGCGAGAAAACGTAATCTAATATGAATGTACTGCAAAAGCTCCGCGAGTTGGGCCGCTTGCTTAGGAGGCAATTCTGCAGGAACCGGAGGTGGTGCTAAAAGATGCAGAGCGGCAATGTCATCCGGTGAAAGGCCGGGAAAGATCTCCGACTCGAATCGGGAAGAATCGGTTGGAATTTGCGACCTGGACGCTCGAAAAACATTGTCCAAAACACGCAGGTCGTCGGTGTGGCTTCCCATTTGAACGGCGTCATTCGCTCCCATTTTTTGATCCGCACGAATTCTGGTAAGCCGTGATCCGATCTCTGATTTCGAACCAACGAGAATAACGGAGCGTCCAAGCGAAATCAAATCGCCCGGTCTTAGAATCCAGAGCTGAACAGTTTCGCCGTTTACTCTTGTTCCG